>JBEVJO010000314.1:0-9941 GCA_040510175.1 Caulobacterales bacterium | reverse complement strand
GACACGGCCTCAGCGCTGATTTCCGCCGTCAATTCTTGCAGCGTATCGGCGATAGAGCGGGAATCCACGCAAGAACCTTGGGACGTTCGGCGAACATCGCCGAGGGGGAGGAGCGCTATATATGTCGCCCTGTCCCGGAGGAACACCTCAGGCGGCGCAATTCGTGTCAATAAGGCGCGAGTTTCCGCGACCGTCGCAGAAACAACACGGCTGCGGCCCCTGCGGCTAAGCACAGATAACTCAAAGGCGTAAAACCGCCCCATAAGACCAGTGCACCGCCCATGGCCGGCGCAGCGGCGTTGAGCAGGGTCGACCAGCCGCGTCCCGCTGCGGCTAGCCCGCCGCTGGGGTCCAGACGCACGCCGATGGCGGTAAGCAAATTGCTCGTCAGGGCGAACGCGATGATCTGGACGACATAAGCGGCGCTGAAGAGCGTGGTGGCCGCCGCCGCCGGGACTGAGGCGGCCGCTAGAGTGAAGAGGACGGTCCCGGCGATCCCTGCGGGTAAAATCCAGCGATCCTTGATCAGCACGCTTAGCGAACCGAACAGCCCGGCGCTCAAAGCCGCCAGTGCAATCAAGTTGGAGATATCAGTCGGCTCCAGACCGAGGCTTCGGCCCTTGCGTTCAAAAAACGCCCAACTCGCGGACGAGCCGACAAAAACAATCGCCGCCGCCAGAACGTAAGGAGATTTCAGCGCGCCCAACGATGTCGATGGGCCTTGAACGGCGTGCGCCTTTCGCAATTCCGCGGGACTACGTGGCCCTAAATACGCCAACGCAAAGCCGGCGGCGCAGGCTGCCGCGAGGATAATGAAAATGCCGAAAAGCCCATCCGATTGTGCGAACCGGCCCCCCACCAAAGCGGCGATGATCGAGCAAGTGGTGATGGGAATCATCAAGGAGCCGCCGACGCGCTGCGGACTGCGGGTCTCGGCCATCAACACCGCGATGGCGCATTGCGTCAGGCCCGCGCCAATGCCTGCAATCAAGCGCGCGCCGAGCAACCAAAATGGGTCGGCTGCAATCGCACTCAGCGCAGCGCCAAGCGTGACCCCTGCGGCGCCAATCAATCCCAGGCGCTTGGATTCAAATCGGGCCAGTCTCGGCGCCAAGCCGATGGTCAGCGCGGCATTCGCCAGGATCTCGAGGGTGCGGATAAGTCCGATCTCGAAAGTATTGATTTGCAAGCGATCCATCGCGGCGCCGTTCAGCAACGGCGAGAGAGTCATGGTTGCGTAGATCGGAATCGACAGGCCCAACAGCGCAAGCCATCGCAACACGTCGTCGCGCGTGAGTTTATAGGGCTGAACCCCGGCGACGGCCTCATCCGGCATAAATCAACATAACCCTTATTGGAATGCGTTCATCGACTGTCTTTTTCACGTCCGCGCATAAATCAAATTTGCCTCTGCGAGAGATTGGCGCAAATGCTCGCCAAGTGTTGCACACGAGTCGCAAAACCTTCACACATTCGGCGCTAGAGCCGACAAGAGCTTGAATGGCGATGCGTGCGGCAGCATATGGCTGAGGGAGGGGATTAAACCATGCGAAAGCTGGATATTTTCGGCGCCATCGCCGTCGCCGCTGCAATAACTGCGAATCCAGCCTATGCGCAGGGTATCGGCGGAACATCCGTATCAACGGATCAGGATGTTTCCGGCGTCGAGGTCAGCGACCCATTAGAGGGCGCCAATCGCGGTCTTTTTGCCGTCCACAACGTTATCGATAAATATGCGATGAAGCCCTTGGCGCTGGGCTATCGCTGGATATTTCCCAGTCCCGTGCGCAAGGGCGTGCGCAACGTTCTGCGCAATGCAAATAGCCCCGTCATTTTGGTGAATAATGTTTTGCAGGGCACGCCGAAAAAGGCGGGCAGAACAATCGCCCGGTTCGGCGTGAATACGACGGTTGGCGTGCTTGGTATTTTTGATGTCGCCAGCGGTTGGGGCATTCAGCGCAACGACGAGGATTTTGGGCAGACCCTTGGGAAGTGGGGCGTCGCCGAGGGGCCTTATCTGTTCATCCCGGTCTTGGGGCCGTCCAACGCCCGCGATCTGGTCGGCCGGGTTACCGACGTATTCTTCGATCCCCTGACCTATGTGGAGTTTAAGGGGGATAATGAGGTCAAAATCGCTCGGATTGTACTGACCGGCTTGGACACCCGTGAGCAGCTGATTGAGCCGATTGAGGATTTGAACGCCCAATCGTCAGATCCATATGCAACCATGAAGCGTATTTATACCGCAAACCGCCGCAATGACATCAAAGATGGGCGGGTTGACGTCGAAGCTTTGCCTGATTTTGACGATAACACTGCGCCGGAAACGGAAGCGGCCCCCGTTGATCCTTTGGCGCAAACACCAGCGCCCGAGGAACCAGCGACGCCGCCACCCGTTCCGCAGGATACGCCGGCAGTCCCGGCGCAATAGGAATTTGGAGTTCATGATGTTCAATCGCCGCAATACGTTGGCCGCCGCTGTGGCGCTTGGCGCTATGGCTTTTAGCGGCGCAGGCGCGAATGCCGCAGCTCCCACGGAAGCGCAGACCTTCGTGCTCACCAACGCTCAATCCACGATCCAGGTCATGGGCGACCCGAAGCTGAGCGCCGCCGAGCGCGTCGCCAAGTTTGATGAGGCGATGAACAAGATCGCCGACTTCCCGGCGGTCTCTCGCTTCGTGCTTGGCCGCTACGCCAATCGCTTTAACGCCCAGCAAACTGCGGATTTCCAAGCGGCTTTCCGCGAATACATGCTCACGTCGTATCGTACGCAACTCGACCGATATCGTGGCACGGGCGTGACCTTGGCCAAAGGCTACATGGAACGTACGGCGACCGATGTCGTGGTTCCGACTAATATCGCCACCAAGCAAAGCGCTGACCCGCTGCCTGTCAAATGGCGTGCGAAAAAGGGTCCGTCCGGCTGGAAGATCATCGACGTTCAGCTTTGGGGCGTCTGGCTCGCCATCGAACAGCGCGCCGACTTTGAAACCGCGTTCGCCAATGGCGGGTCCAAGCCTGAAGGCCTGATCGCGTATATCAAAGACAAGACTGCGGAAATGAAGGCTGGCAAATCCGCGTCTAAGAAGGCTGGCGGCGCGGGCTAACTCCCCCGTAACATTATAACGAGATCGTGATGCGCTTAGCCTTGAATTTGGCGGGCGTCAGGCCGATGCTAAGGAATGTCCGTTTGGAATCGCATATTGGCGACCGCTCACAAGGCGTTCGCTGCGGAGGATTCGCCTGAAATTTCAGGCGGCTCGTCTCCATGCGCGCCAGACCCCGCGGATGTCGGTTTCACGATCGCGGTAGTGGGCCTCGGCGCCAAACTGGCCCGGGCCGATGGCGTTGTGAGCGACGACGAGATCGGCGCCTTCGTTGAGGCCTTTCGCCCGCCCGAGGGTGAGGAGCATAACGTCCGGCGAGTTTTTGAAATTGCGAGGCAAACCGTCGCCGGCTTCGAAAGCTACGCCAAGCAAATCAGCCGTAAATACAAAGATCGCCCGTGCGTTCTAGAAAACGTCCTGGACGGACTTTTCCATATCGCTGCCGCTGACGGCGCCATTACTGAAGAAGAAGGCGATTACTTGCGCCGCGTGGCGGAATTATTCGGCTTCGACGACGACCAATTCCGGCGCGTCCGGGCAGCGCATCTCGGGCCCGATCTAAGCGATCCGTATGATGTGCTTGGCGTTTCCAGCAAATCCAACGCAGATGAAATCCGTGCGGCTTGGCGGAAACTTGCCGCGGAGCACCATCCGGACTCAATGCTGGCGCGGGGCGCGCCCGGCGAATTCATTCGAATTGCGCACGAAAAAATGGCGGCAATTAATGCAGCCTACGATAAAATTCGCGCCGATCGCGGCTTAAGGCAGATCGCGGATTGATTTTCCCTTAGCCCCGCCACAATTATGAAAGAAGTATTGCCAAGCGCGGGTCTGGGTTGTGTCTAAACGGGACACGCTGCTCAGCAGGCGGCGCGGGAGTGACGGCGAATGGTCAATTGGTTGTCCGGTAGCGTACGCACAGCGGCCCAAGCGGTCGTTGGGTTGCTTTTGATTGCTGCAGCTGGCATCGCGGCCCTCGCAATGCTTCTGGTGTCCAGTTTGGTTGTCGCAGCTGGTCTGATGCTGCGCATGCGTCCGAAGGCGCAGGTGGTTCGGACGCGGTCAGGTCCCCCGATTATCAATGCGCGTCGCACCGCGTACGGCTGGACCGCTGACGTGCCGGGCCCGCACGCTTAAGCAACTTCCATGGATAAATTGTTCGGCCTTCGTTAGAAGCGCGCATGCGTTTCGCCATCGTTGACGCCTTTTCGCCGAATGTGAATCCCCGTCCCGAGGGCGTGGCGCCGAGCCTCGTCGTGCTGCACTACACCGGCATGATTGACGGCCCGACGGCGATCAAACGCCTGCGTGATCCGGAAGCAAAGGTTTCCTGCCATTACGTGGTGGAAGAGGATGGCCGTATCTTCCGTCTGGCCGATGAGACGCAGCGCGCTTGGCATGCGGGCGTTTCGTCGTGGCGGGGGATCACCGACGTCAATTCGCATTCGATCGGGATTGAGATCGTCAATGGCGGCCATGATTTCGGCTTGCCGGACTATCCCCCGGCGCAGATCAGCGCCTTGATCGATTTGTTGAAGGACGTTCTCGAACGCCGCGGCATTCCTGTTGTGGGCGTGATCGGCCATTCCGATGTTGCGCCGGCGCGCAAAGATGATCCCGGCGAAAAGTTTCCCTGGGCTCAATTGGCGGAAGCTGGCGTCGCTCTGGCGCCTGTTGTCGGTGAAACGGCGTGCACTGTGGTCTACGCGCCCGGGATCGAGGATCAGGGCGTCGCGGGCGCGCAGGCAGCGCTCTCCGCCATTGGTTATGGCGTCGAACAAAGCGGCATGCTTGATGAACCAACCCAAGCCGTAGTCCGCGCTTTTCAGCGCCGTTTCCGTCCCGATCGGATCGACGGCGCGCTCGATTTGCAAACTCTGGCATTGATCGCCGAAATGGAACGTTTGTCCCGCCCCGCTTAGGGCGATCCCTTCAACCCCTTGCCAGTTGCGGAAGCTGCTCGCGGCTCTACATTTGGCTAATCCATGGACGACCCCGCTTGGGGATGCGGAGGGGCAAGTGCGGGAACAGCGCAAAGCGCAAGAATGGATTCGCACTAAAATGCCGGTTGGCAGCCTTGAGTCCTGGGGGCTGGCGGCCGCAATCGTCGCAATCGCTATTGGTTCGAAGGCCGCGCTGGACATCTGGGCCGACGCGCCGCTGCCGCCATATATTACGCTGTATCCGGCGATTGTTGTTGCAGGCTTTATTGGCGGCCGGTGGGTCGGCGTCACTGCGGCCTGGGCGTCATTATTGATCTCTTGGTATTTGTGGGTGCCGTACCAAGACAGCTTCGTTGTTGCGGACCGGCGATCGGCCTTGACGCTCTTCGTCTTTGCAGCGACCGGCTCCTTTCTCGGCTGGTCGATCGGCTGGGCGCGGGCGGCGTTTGATCGCGCCGGCGCGAATGAAGCCGAACGCGCCATGGCTGCGCGCGAATCCGTCCATCGCATCAAGAATTTGATCGCCGTGGTCCATGCGATGACCCATAAAATCGCACGCGAAGTCAGCAATGTCGACGCCTTCTGCACCGTCCTGTCCAACCGCTTGTCGGCGCTTGGGCAAGCGCAGGACGTGCTGTTGCAGCGCGATTGGCAAGACGCAGATTTGCAGGATGTGGTGCAGTCCGCTTTGGCGCCGTTCCTGCCGAATCCTGGGTTGAAAGTGGAAGCGGGTCCGCGGGTCACTGTGCCGTCGCGGCATATCAGCGGCCTCAGCATTGCGCTTTACGAACTCAGCACCAACGCCATGAAATACGGCGCCTTGGCGGACGGGCGTGGTCCGGTGACCTTGTCCTGGAAAGTCGATCAGGGCGCATGCGCTCTTGAGTGGCGCGAAATCCTGCCCAAACAGAATGACGCAAGCACGCGGTCGGGTTTTGGCACACGGCTGATCCAGTCCGCGCTCGCGCGCGAAAAGGGCACGGCGGTGACTTACGAACTATCGCCATCCACCGTCTCGGCGGAGTTTCGCTGGCCGTTGGACAAGCCGTCGACGCAAACTGTTTAAAGCGGCGCGCTAAAAGCGATGCATTGCCCGCAAGGTTCCGGCGGTGGCCCCGCCGCGATTGTCGAACAAGCGATCCACCTGCGCATCCAATGCGAAGCCGCTGCGTCCCGCCAATCCAAAGCGCGCCCGCATCAGCGCGCCTTCGGTCGCCAGTTTTTCATCGGGCGCAAAGAAGCGCAGATTCTGGTCGCTGCCGCGCATCAAGGGCGCGTCGAGCAAAGCGCTAAAGCCGACACGGTCGGAAGATGCGGCGAGTACGCCCCCCTCAAGATTGAAGGATGCGCGCCAGAATTGCCCGAGCGCCGCATCCCGGCTGGCTGAAACGCCAAAATACATCGCAGCGCCGGAATCGGATCGCGCCGGCGCCGCGCGCGCCAGGAAATCGTAGTCGGCTGTTTCCTGATAGGCCGCCTGGTTCAGGCGCGTGGCGCTGATTGCGCCGCGGCCGCCAAGCGTGAAATTGCCCATCTGTGCATCGCGGGCAGCGTCGAAGCGCAGCGTTACGTAATCGGTATGCGCGTCGGCGAACGCGGTGGGCGCTTCTTCCAGGCCGGTATAGCGGGCGAGGTCCTGGTTCGCCCGGCCTTGTTCGAGCTTCAGGCCGAAGCGATTTCCTGCCTCGCTCCATAAACCATACACAGCACTGGCGTGTGACTTGTTGGTGCGTTGCGCCCAGGGGCTGGGATCGTCCCGCAACGCCGTGATGGTCATGGCGCCCAGGAATAAATGATCCGTCAGCTGCGTGTCGGCGCCAAAACCTGAAACATATTCGCCGCGACCAAGGTCGCTTTGCGTCAGGAAGGTTTCATCAATCCCTTCGAGGCCCGGCGCTGCGCCCGCGACATAGCGAAACACGTTCAATCCCGCGGTGCGCTGTGGCGTTGCGACAAAGCCGAGCCCGCCTTCCGCGGCAAATCCCCGAGCGCCATTTACGTAAAGGCCCGACATCGCGCCGCCGTCTGAGGCCGCGGTGATGCGCGCCGCCACCAAGCGATTGAGCTGCAAGCTGGATTGATTAAGCGCGACGACCCGCGAAACGGTGGCGCCAGCGATGGCGGCGGATCCGATCAGACGCGCCACGGCGGCGCGGCCGATCAGATTGTGCATCGCGGTCGTCGGGTGTTCGCCGTCGTAAAAGACATAGGTGCGCGGGCAGGCCGCGCCGCGCAATCCATCTTCCAGGCAATTGCCCTTGGTGCCGGGGCCGGGGCGGCCGATCTTGAAGCCGAAGCGTGCGCCGCCATTGGTGTCGATGTCGTTCTTAACCGCGGCGAACACGCCGCTGAGCGGCACGATTTCAACGCGCGCCCCGGTTTGCGCGGAGAAGGTTCGCACAGCAGCAGTCAAAGCCCTATTGTGCTGGGCCGATTTGGTGTTGAGGATGGTTTGCTCGGCGCCGCCAAACTTGGCGGGGATTTCGCCGAGCGGCGGCAGATCAAGCACCAAAAACTTGGTGATGTTGCGTTGTTGAATGATCCGCATCGCCTCGATGATTGACGGCACGGTCGTGGTGGGGCTGGCTTTGGCATTGATGTAGTCGTTGCCGCCGGCGGAGATGGTAGCGACGTCGTCGGGGCCTGCCTGGAACACGCGGCCGCCGAACACCACTTTTTGATCGCGGAAATGTTTGGCCTGGCCGATCAGGACAAATGGATCGGCGAGCCGCAAACTAAAACCTGGCGGCTTAAAGCCCAGGGCTTGTTCGGCGTTGAGATTTGCGTAATTCGAGACCGAACCGGCATGCGCGAAACTGTATCCGGCAGAGGTTTTGAGAATGGACCCAGCAAAGCGGGGTTGGTCTTTTGCAGGCCGCCCGCAAATGCTTGCGAGACGACATCCACCCAGATCGGGCCGTTCGAGAACCGGCCCTGGTAATAAGGCGCGCCGCCTTGCGCGCCGAAGGTGACGGCTTTGACGTTGCCGGTGTCGGAAAGACTGTCGCCGAAGGAATAGACGCTTTGCGCTTGAGCGCCGGCGCTGCCCGTCGCCCAAAGAAGCGCTGCGGCGGCGCAGGACAGTAAGTTGCGGCGATGCGAAGTGTGCGCGCGTGTCGTCGGCATGAGCGTCCCCTCAATCGGGAATCCGAACGCAGGACACGCTGCCGCCGGGGGGTGTCTTCGGGTCTGCAGCGCGCTCTGCAAACCATGCGGCCCGGCGGCCAGCGCTCTTTGTTTAATCCCGGCGAAGCGTTCTGGAAATGCGTGAACTGCAGATGGTTGGATCAGCGCTCAACGCGCTTCCGCTTGACCCGCGCGGCCGACCGGCGTTGAAACAAGCTTCGCCAGACGGCCGGACGGCCGCTGTCAGTTTCGGCTGGTAGAGGAAAGTCCGGGCTCCACGGAGATAAGGCGGCGGGTAACGCCCGCCGGGGCGGCCTTCAAGGGCCGTTTCAGGGATAGCGCCACAGAGAACAGACCGCCTGCAGCTTCGGCTGAGGGTAAGGGTGAAACGGTGCGGTAAGAGCGCACCGCCCCGACCGTAAGGAAGGGGGCATGGCAAGCCCCGCCTGGAGCAAGACCGAATAGGGACGCCGTTTCCTTCGGGAAGCAGGCCCATCTCCGGGCTGCGTTCGGGTAGGTCGCGTGAGGCGCCGGGTGACCGGCGTCCAAGAGGAATGGCCGTCGCGTCCGCAAGGGCGGCACAGAACCCGGCTTATAGGCCGTCTGGCGATTTATTTTCAGCTCCGAACCATGGATCGGCCCTGCGAGCAGCGCATCGTCGCGTTCATCAATCTTAAACTTTCAAACTGTTAACTGTATCTGAATCTCATATTCCCATTGTTTCCCGTACTGTCCCGTGTTATCCCATAACTCGGACGGGGCGATATTTTTCAGCTGCGCGCAGGCGCGCCGCCGGAAACGTCCCATGAATTTGGGCGCGAGATGTATCTGTCGACCTATGAAAGCGGGCTCGACGACAAGCGGCGGATGACCGTCCCGGCCGCTTTTCGCGCCGTGCTGCGCGACAAAGAAGGCGACGGCGTTCTGATCTGGAAGTCTTTTCGCGGCGCATATCTGGAAGGCGCCGGCATGGACTACATTCTCAAGATCAAGGCCGCGCTTGACGACATGGACCCCTATGACGACGCCCGCGAAGCGTTTGAAACCGCCATCTTTGGCGGCTCCCGGCAATTTGCTTTGGACAGTGCGGGGCGGTTGGTTTTGCCCGAAGATTTCTGCGCCCATGCCGGATTGGACGAGCGTGCAGTGATCGTTGGGGTCGGCGATTCTTTTCAGGTCTGGTCGCCCGAAGCCTATACGGCGCGCGAACGCAACGCCCGCGACGCGGCCAATCAGCACCGCGCCAAATTGGTCCGCTCACAGAGCTTGGCGCCGGTGGGAGGCTTTAAATGAGCCACGCGCCGGTTTTACTGGAAGAAGTCATCGCCGTCATGGCCCCGCGCAAGGGCGCCGTCTATGTCGACGCCACATTCGGCGGCGGCGGCTACACCAAGGCGATGCTGGACGCAGCGGATTGCAAAGTGATCGCGATCGATCGCGATCCGGAAGCGTTCGACCGCGCGCAGGAAATGGCGAAAGCCTATCCCGGACGCTTATTCCCGGTACAGGGCCGTTTCTCCAATATGGAAGCGCTGGCGGGGCAGGTTGGTTTTAACACCGCCGATGGCGTCGCGGCGGATTTCGGGCTGTCGTCATTCCAACTCGACGGCGCCGCGCGCGGATTTTCGTTTATGCGCGATGGGCCGCTGGATATGCGCATGGATCTGGTAGGGCCGACGGCGGCGCAGATCGTCAACAAACTCCCGGAGCGCGATCTGGCGCAGATTTTCAAGGCGTATGGCGAAGAGCGCGCGGCCAATCGCAT
>JBEVJO010000313.1:0-6891 GCA_040510175.1 Caulobacterales bacterium | reverse complement strand
CACCTTCAGCACACAATCAAATTGGGAGGCGACGATGAGAGGCCTGCTCTCAGCGATCTACAGCACATGCGCTTATTTGTTCTTTTTCGGCACTTTCGTTTACGCGATCGGCTTTGTTGAAGGCGTCCTCGCGCCCAAGGACATTGACGATGGACACATCATGCCGCTCGGCGCGGCGCTGGCGATGAACTCAGTATTGCTGGCAATTTTCGCCGTACAGCATTCGGTGATGGCGCGGCCGGCGTTCAAGCGCATGTGGACGAAAATCGTGCCCAAGAGCATCGAACGCAGCACTTATGTCGTCGCTGCGAGCTCGGCCCTTGCACTCTTAATGTGGCAGTGGCGTCCGGCGCCACAGCTTGTCTGGTCCGTGCAAGACGAAATTGCCGCAGGCGTGATCTATGGTCTTTCCTGGTGCGGCTTTGCCCTGGTTCTGGCGAGCACATTCCTGATCAGCCATTTTCATCTGTTCGGACTGAGTCAGGGCTTTGCGCGCCTGTTGAATATTCCGGAGTCGACGCAATCCCATTTCGTCACGCCGCTATTCTACAAATGGGTGCGCCACCCTTTGTATCTCGGCTTCATCATTGCATTCTGGGCGGCGCCGGATATGAGCGCTGGTCGGCTCTTCTTCGCCATCGCGACGACCGGTTACATCTTTATCGGCATCTTCCTCGAGGAGCGCGATCTGGTGGGCGAGTTTGGCCACCGTTACTATAGCTACCGGAAAAACGTCGGCATGCTGGTCCCGAAGTTGCACGCCGCGCGGAAGGCGAAGCGTAAGCTAGTGTAAATGGACGGGGACGGCCGGTACCTTCACACAGTTCGAACGGGGTTCGAGCCGTCCCAGTTCTTCGCCGCGTCGGCGACCAACGCAACCAAGGCGTTCGACGCCGGGCCGCGCTCGATCAATTCGATCATCGCGCCAGGATGCTCGTCATCGACGAGATAGGCGAAGCGAAACCCTTGCGGCGTCGCGCCATGATAAACCGGGGGCTTGCCGCGTTTCGTGAATTCAGCGACGTCGGCGTCCAGATCGTCCACCAAGACGCCGATGTGATGCAGACCGCGAAGATTTTGTGCCCGGAAATCTAGATAGGGTGACGGCGCATCGTTGAGCTGTTCGATCAATTCGATTTGCAGATTGTTCCACTGGCCGATGCTGAGGCGCATCTTCACGTCCGTCGGTTTGCCCTTGTGATAAAGCTTGGACCATTCGCCCGCCTCGAACACAAAAAACGGCCCAGCGCCGATGACCTTCGTCCAATACCGTATCGCGGCGTCGATATTGTCGACCACGTATCCCAATTGCATCGGCTGCAGATTCATCGGCCCACTTTCTGGTTTTGATGTTGAGGCTATCCTATGGTTCGTCGCGCCCAGCTTGCCCTCTAGTTTCGCCGAACAGATAGCGGTCCATCGTTGCGTTCTGAAACATGATCGGCTGCTCGTGTTCGCTCAGGCGAATTTTGCGAAATCCATTGGACTGTAAACCGAACTGCGCCTCGCGCGTATTGCGGATGTCTTCGTACAGCAATTGGCCGATAGCTTCGATGACATGTGGATCATCGTGCCGCACGCGAACGCGGCTCGGCCGGCCATTGGCTTCCTTTTTTGGTGCGTCCGGCAGATAGGCTTCAAACGGCAAGCCGGGGTGCGCGAGCGTCATAATGTGTAGCGAACAGCGGTTGGGATCGCTGCGATGCGGATAGTATCGCATCATTAGACCGCCTTCCGCGTGCAGGCTCAGGTGCATGTTCGGAAAAATGTTCATCGCCCAATCATCGGTGAGTTGGTTGTCCGACAATGTCGCGTAAGCTTCGCCGGCCTTGCCGCCCATGGCGCGCTTGCCCTGCTGGACAGCGCGGCGGACTCCATAGGCGTCGCCGCTATAATTCTCAGGCTCAATGCCCGCCGATTGGAGGAAGTAGGCTTGGGAGGGGTGCAGAACACTCACATCGCCATGCCGCGCCGCTGGATCGCCGATGGCGACAATCCGGCGCGTATGACCGCCCGGATAGAAATCCATCTGACCGATCTTATCCTCGGTCATCGGCATGGCGAACGCATGCGTGATATGGACGTGATAGTTTTCGCTAAAAGCGTCTAGAATTGTTTTCCAGTTGCAATCCAGCTCTAGAATGACGTCGGCGCGGATCTCCATTTGATCCAAGCGATAGCCAGAAATAATCTCCGTTACTTCGCCCAAATGTTCGGCCAATGGCTTGGCGTTTTGATCCATGTTGATGAAAACGAATCCGTCCGCAGTTTCGCAGCGCACGTTTGGAATATCGAGACTGCCCGCGAGCGCCTTTTGGCTGAACAATTCCTGATCCGTCACGCGCAGACACTTGCCGGCGGAATCGAAACGCCAGCTATGATAGGGGCAAACGAACGCCGTCTTTTTTCCGAAGTCGTCGTCGATCAGGCGGTTGGCGCGATGCTGGCACACATTGTAGAAAGCTCGAACCTCGGCGTCGGCGCTTCGAATGACGATAAAACTTTCGCGTCCGAAGTCGAAGCGAAACCACGCGCCTTTTTCCGCGACGTCGGACGCCCTTCCAGCGCAGATCCAAACCTTGCTCCACAATTGCCGCCATTCCAGATCCGCGTGGGCGGGGTCGAAATAGCGGTGGGGCGAGACTTCGAGATAATCTTCCTTGTTTGGAAGAAAGGCGGATAGCGGCGGCGACTTGCGTTCTTGCGGAACGCCTCGTCCTTGCGGTGGGGCTTTATACTCACCAACCACATATTGATCGTCGGCCACCGTAACCTCCCAAGTCAGTCCGTGCCCCCGGACTTTGGGCGCATTGTTGATGAGGACGAAATAATGAGCAAGCGTCTTAATGTGCAGCCCGTGCCGGGTCTTTACAGAGCCAGATGCAAATAGAGCGTGATCGTGACCAGGGAAACTACGGTGGACACTAGCACCACGACGGAGGTGATTCCGGCGTTGCGTTGATACAGCTGGGCCACCATGAAGGGCCCTGTGCCAGTCGGCAGCGCCGCCAGCAACACCGCGACATGCGTCAGCGCGGGCGTTAGGTGGAAGACGTGAACGGCCAGCACCCACGTCAAAAGCGGCTGAGCAATGAGCTTGAGAAACACCAGAGCGCCGATGGCGCCTGGCGCCGCCCTTGCGCCGCCGCGCGGCTCGGCCAGAAACAATCCCAAGGCCACCAGCGCGCAGGGTGGGGCGGCGCCCCCGAGCAATTTGAGAAAACTTTCCGCAGGCGCTGGGATGACGGCGCCGAGGGCGAGCGCTACCGCTCCCAGCGCCGGCGCGAAGATCAAAGGATTGCGCGCCAAAGACAGCGTCAGCTTCAACGCCATTCCGCGCGATGGCTGCTCCGCGTGCAGCGCGGCTTGGATCAGGATTAGCGCTATGGCGAACACGACGCACACGACCAAGATGGTCGCGATCAAAGTTGGAGCCAGCGCCGCCGGACCAAGCGCGGCCAGCGCCAACGGAAAGCCCATAAAGCCGGTATTGGGGTAGGCGGCGTTCAACCCATCGATCGCCGCGTCCGCCAACCGGCGTTTCAAGCAAACAGCCGCTGCGACCGTCGCCGCGAACACAATTGCGGCGGCCAAACCAAAGGTCGCGATAAAATCGGGCCGCCAAATCTCACGCCAATGGGCGTTCGCCACGATGTCGAATAGCAGCGCCGGCAGCGCCAGATACACGACGAAACGGTTCAGTTCGGTGGTCGCGTGCGGTCCGAGCACATTGCCTTTGCGCGCCAGCCACCCCGCAAGGATCAGTGCAAAAACGGGCAGAACGACAAAGAGAACGGAAAGCATTGCGAACGCCTGATGGGAAAGGGCGCTGGATAGAGCGATCCGCCGATTCAGTTCAACGCTATTTTCGGGCGAAGCTAGCTTTGAAGCGCCCGAGTAAGAGCGTCGGCCAGTTCGGCGGCGACGGCGCATCGCCCGCTTTCGTCGCCAATCAAATCTTGGCGCACTTCGAGTTCGAGATAGTCCAATCCCCGCGCGTCAGCGTGGAACGGTATTGTGAAGTCTCGATCATCCATTGTGTAGGGTTGGTTGTCGCCCACGTCGCCGCTAAGCATTCGAAGCGCCGCCAGCATCTTACGCGAAAAAGCGGAATCATTGCGATGCAAAACGCCATAGCGCCAGGGCCGCGATGCGCCGTCTAGGACCGGCGTAAAGCTGTGCAGGGCGAACAGGATTGTGGGCTGACGCCGTTCAGCGCGCGCATCTAGCTCAGCGGCAATGCGGGCATGATAGGGCTGAAATATCTCGGTCAGACGCGCGCGGGCGGCCTCCCTCCCAAGATTTATATTTCCGGGAACGGACGTCCCATCGCTTTGTTGCGCTATCGAGGTTTCGCTGGTCGGGGGCCGATTGCAATCAATGACGAGCCGCGAATAGCGCTGTGAGATGAAGGCAGCGTCGAGACGCTTTGACAATTCCGCGCCGAGTTCGGCGACACCGATGTCCAAAGCAATGTGCCGCGACCGGTCGGCGTCACTCAGGCCGAGGTCCTTGAGCGCTGTGGGGATGGCGGCCCCGGCATGGTCGCCGAGAAGCAAAAGCGTAGAGCTGCCGCCTATATTGTCGACACTGACGGGAAATGTGTCGATTGCGCTGAGGAGACTTGTAGACGCTCCGCGGAAATCACCGTCTTCCTGCCTCAATGCCGATTCTTTCTATTCACCACGTCACGACCTATCGTTATCGCCGCCCGGTCTCCTGGGGCGAACATCGTATGATGTTCAGGCCCTTGGAAAGCTACGACCAGCGCGTACTGTCTTCCAGTCTGGTGATTTCGCCAGTTCCGAGCCAGTTACGACACATGCATGATGTATTTGGCAATTGCGTCGGCATCGCCAAGTTCGCCGACCGTGCCTGCGAATTGAAATTTGAAAGCAATGTGGTGCTTGAGCACTTGCCGGCGCCCGCTTTTGCGGATGGCGGCGCGGCGTGCGACCTGCGCGGCGCCCTGGCCACTTACGCAGCGGAAGACATGCCGGACTTGGCGAGATCGATCGAGCGCCAATACCCCGATCCAGATCGCACTTTGGAGCGCTGGGCGAAAAGCTTCCTTGGCCATGGCAGGCAGGTGAGCGTGCAAGATCTGCTCACCGAGATGACAAAGGCAATCCACAGCGATTTTCGCTACCGAACGCGCCTGAGCGGCGCCATCCAGACGCCGCAAGAAACGCTCGCTTTACGTTCCGGCGCCTGTCGCGACTACGCCATGCTGATGATGGAGGCGGTGCGCTGCCTCGGATTGGCCGCCCAGTTCGTCTCCGGGTATGTACGCACACGTCGCGGCGAAGGGCTCAAAACCTCGCGCGGCGGCGGCCATACCCATGCCTGGGCGAGGGTGTATCTGCCCGCTTGCGGCTGGGTCGAGTTCGACCCAACGAATGGAATTGTCGGCAATGCCGACTTGGTGCGGGTCGCGATTGCGCGTGATCCCCGGCACGTTTTGCCGCTCTACGGCACATTCCATGGCCGCGCGGATGATTATATCGGCATGGATGTCTGCGTAGACGTAGACGCGATCGAGGAACGTAGCAACGTCGCTCTGGCTACGAACTAACGGAACTAAGCACGTCCCGGATCGTTCAGTTTCATCGCCTGAAACAAGGAAAATGCGTATGCGCATCCGCGCCGGTTTTGAGATCGCTTATGAGTGCCCGGCGCAAACCGCAGCCGTCGTCACGCTCAGCATTCATCCCACACGAGCCCCAGACCTCGAAACGCCGGATGTCTTGACCGTCAGTCCGAACATTCCGATTGCGCAATATATCGACGGGTTCGGCAATGTGTGCAGCCGGGTCGTCATGCCAAAGGGCGTTACCGTTTTTTCCAGCGATTTCATTATTCGCGACAGCGGCAAGCCGGACCCAGTGCTTCCGGATGCCAGTCTTACGCGCATTCAAGACCTGCCGGACGAGGTGATGGTCTATCTGTTAGGCAGCCGCTACTGCGAAACCGATCGCATGAGCGAACTGGCTTGGTCTCTTTTCGGCGCCGAGCCCCCAGGCTGGGCTCTGGTTCAAAGCATTGTCGAGTACACGCATAATCGCATCAAGTTCGGCTACCAGCACGCGCGTTCCACCCGCACCGCATGGGAGGCGCATGAAGAACAAGTGGGCGTCTGTCGAGATTACGCCCATTTGGCCGTCACGTTGTGCCGCTGCATGAGCGTCCCGGCGCGCTATTGCACTGGATATCTGGGCGATATCGGCGTTCCCCAAGATGATGCGCCGATGGACTTCAGCGCTTGGTTTGAGGCGTTTCTCGACGGTGAGTGGCATACCTTTGATGCGCGGCATAATAAGCCCCGGATCGGACGGATATTGATCGCACAAGGGCGCGACGCTACCGATGCGGCGATCGCAACCACGTATGGAAAGGCGACCTTAAAAAGCTTCAAGGTTGTTACGCTAGAGCTTTGAACCTGATGCGAGGCGCTTGACTGCGAGACCAGGATACATCCGGCGTTATCCTCCTTCCGCCACGTCACTGATATAATCCGGGCATGGATCAGCCCGAGCAAACTCTCGAACAGACGCAGGACGATTTCGAGTTTCTGCGCACGCTCGCGAATATGTGCGCGCGTCAGTTCGGGCGCCCAGCGGACTTGATGCAGAAACTAATCTCGCCGCGCGACCATCAATTCCTGCGCGTGAGCATTCGAGGGCTGGAGGCGCTGGCCAGGCGCTTGTTGCTGATTTTGGCCTCGCAACTTTCGATTCCGCCGCTGAGCGAAAAGGCGCGAGCGCGCATCGCAACGCCGAAAGCGCCTCGTAAGCCAAAGCATTCAAAAGGCGGGCAGGGCGCGAATGAAGCGCCACTTGCGCTCCCGGCAGACCTTCCGCTTACGGACGGGGTGATGCCTGACCGCATCAT
>JBEVJO010000312.1:0-5392 GCA_040510175.1 Caulobacterales bacterium | reverse complement strand
CCTGATTGCGCAGCAGGTCCGCTACCGGCGACGAAGTACAGACGTAGCCGCCATAGGAGCCCAGCGCTTTGGACAGGGTGCCCATCTCCAGCGGCGCATAGGCGTCAGGCGTCACCACCCCGAGCCCGTGCGCATCGTCGATCAATGTCCATGCATCATACTTTTCGGCCAGCGCCAGCAGTTCCGTCTCCGGCGCGCGATCGCCATCCATGGAAAACACACGCTCGGTGAGGATCAGCACGCGGCGGAACTTCTTGCGCTGCACCTCCAATATCTGGCGCAGATCATCGCAGTCATTGTGGGCAAATCTCAGGACGCGCGCACCCGACAAGCGCGCGCCGGCCGCCATGCAAGAATGACAAAGCGAATCCAGAAGCACCAGATCGCTCGCCTCCACGAGCGCCGGCACAATGCCGACATTGGCAAGATAGCCGCTGCCGAACGCCACCTCCGATTCCGTTTTTTTGAACGCCGCGAGCTTGGATTCCAATTTTGACAGCAAGGGATGATCGCCGGTCACCAGACGCGAGGCCGCCGCCCCGGCGCCATACCGCTCCAGCGCCGCGACGCCCGCCGCAATCACGCGCGGGTCTTGCGCCAGCCCCAGATAATCGTTGCAGGAAAAGGAAATCAGACGGCGCCCGTCCCGCTCGACATAAGCGCCGCCCGTGCGCGCCGTTGGCCGCAGCGTTCGCTTCAGGCTTTTCGCCTCCAGCTTGGCGAGCTTTGTATGCGCGAATTCGTCGAGCGACTTCATGCAATACCCAAGAACAGCCCAACCGTACCTGTCAATGCCACGCGGCCGGTCTAGCCCACGAACCCAGGAAACGCACAGGCGTTGAAGCATTGGTTTTCATGGTTATGATAGGCCAGATAACGAAATAAACGCCCAGGAGGAAACGATGAAGCTCTGGTATCCGGATTATCAGCCGCGCGACTATGCACTGGTCGATTATCAGCGTTTCTATGTCGATGGCTGCAATGTGCCGTTTCGCGGCCCGCCGCTGAACCCCTTCCTCGCGGCGCCCGGCTCCTATTTCTCCTGCCTTGGTGCGGTGCAAACTTATGGCGCCTTCTACGAGAAGCCCTATCCGAACCTCTTGTCCGAAGCGCTTGGCATGCCGGCGCTAAACCTGGCGGTGGGCGGCTCCGGCCCCGGCTTCTACACGCTCAATGAGCGCCTCCTTGAGGCGATCAATCGCGGCAAGTTTGTCATCCTGCAATGCATGGCGGCGCGGCACGCCGGCAATTCACGCCACCAGCCCGACGGCTACGTGGAATTCGTGATCGACAAAAAGACCGGCGAGAGCATCCCCTCCTGGCTCGGTTGGAAGCACATCGTTGTCGAGGAACTCGACCAGGCGCTGCGTTATGTCGATGAAACGCGCGCGGCCTGGGTGCAGACATCTCTCGATCTGATTTCGATGATCAAAGTACCCGTGATCTTTTTTTACTATTCGCGGCGTGCGCCGGATTACGAAATCGACATGGACTCGGTGAAGGAACAGGTCGAAGTCATCAAGGCTGGCAAGGACAATGGCGCCTTCATCCCCGGCCTCATGAGCGACTTTCCACACTTCGTCGACGGCGCTAGTGTCAAGTCTGTCGCTGAAGCCTGCGCCGGCTACGCAGAATGTTTAAGCGCGCGGGGTATGGGCGCGCCTCTGATCAGCCGTTTCACTGGCAAACCGCTGGAAGACATGGAGCATAGCGCACTGGGCAAGGAGTTTTCCGACCTGCCGCACATGACTCACAATGTCTATTATCCCTCAGCGGAAATGCATGAAGACGCGCGCGACGCGCTGCTGCCGGTGATCAAGAAATTGGGACTGTCATGATCCGCGCCGATGAGCTTATCGCGAAAGCCGTCCGCGAAGGCGGCTGTCCGGATCGCGGCGAAAGCTACAAGCCGGGCCTTGACCGCTTCCTCGCCGAGGTCAATCGCAGCACCACGGTCACGCCGCAAGGCTGGGCCGGCGCCGAAGCAATGCTGCTCGATGTCCTGAAAGCGCGCTTCGCCATTGAAGACTGGATCGTGAAGCATCCGGACGTGGTCGATGCGCCAGTCAAACGCCCGGTGTTCATCACGGGACTGCCGCGTTGCGGCACCACATTGTTATTGAACCTGCTGGCGCACGATCCGCAATTCCGCACCTATGGCAATTGGGAAGCCAATCGCGAGACGCCGCCGGTGGAGGCGGCGCATATCCGCGACGATCCACGCATTGCGCGCAAAGTGGCGGAAGTGAACGCCGCGCTTGACGCCGGCATTCTGGATCATCGCTATCACGTGGAAATGGGCGACGAGCCGGGAGAATGCGTCTGGCTCTTGGGTCAGGATTTCAAATCCTACCCCTGGCTGATTGTCTCGCCCGCACCGAATTATTTCGACTGGCTCTATTCCGACGCCGACATGCTCGCCGCCTATCGCCATCACAAACGCGGGCTGCAAGTCATGCAATCGCGTGCGCCGGGCCAGTGGGTTTTGAAGTTTCCCTCGCACGCGCCGTTTCTGGATTCGCTGATGGCGGTCTATCCTGATGCGCGCGTAGTGTTCACGCATCGCGACCCTATAAAACCATTGGGGTCCTCCTGCAGCGCCAGTTGGCACGTCACCCAGTATTTCAATGACCATAACCTGGATAAGGTCGAAATCGGCCGCCAGACTCAGACGATCCTGGAAAGATCATTGATGGGCGTGTGCACGTTCCAAGAGCGCTTCCCAACCGCGCCTATGCACGATCTTTATTATCCGCGCTTCATCGCCGATCCGTTGGCTGAAATCCGCAAGCTCTATGACTTCATGGGCTGCGACTTGAGCGACGGCATAGAAGCGCAGATGCAAAAAGCGCTGGAGCGTCAGCGCGCGCAACGCGGCCAAGTTGGGCGGCACGAATACAGCCTGGAAGAATACGGCCTCAGCGAAAAAAACCTGCCGCCGATTTTCGAGGAATATCGTCAGCGCTACGGTTTAGCTCCAGAACGCTAGCAAGCGCAGCCGCTTGACACAACGGCGCCAGACGCGGAAACGCGCTTATGACCAGTGCAGACGATCATGCTGGGCGCAACCTTTGGCGGCCCTATTCCCAGATGAAAACCGCCGCCGCGCCGGTGCGCGCTGTGCGGACCGAAGGATCGCGTATTCATCTGGATGACGGCCGCGTGCTCATCGACGGCATCGCCTCCTGGTGGACCGCCTGTCACGGCTATAACCCCCCGCACATTGTCGCCGCCCTGCAACGCCAATTGACGCAGATGCCCCACGTGATGTTCGGCGGCTTGACGCACGCGCCGGCGGAAACGCTCGCGGCGCGGCTGGCCAAGCTGACGCCCGGCGATCTGAACCATGTGTTCTTTTCGGATTCCGGATCTGTCGCGGTGGAAGTCGCGATGAAAATGGCGGTGCAATATTGGATCAACAAAGGCCTGCCGAACCGCACGCGCTTTTTGGCGTTTCGCGGCGGGTATCATGGCGACACCCTGGGCGCGATGTCGGCCTGCGATCCCGACGAAGGCATGCACGCGCATTTCGGGGAGTTCGTGCCGCAACAACTCTTCGCCGATTTGCCGACCGACGAGAGACGCGCAAAAGCGGTCGAAAATTTGCTCGACCAGCACCGTGAGGAACTAGCCGCCGTGCTGATAGAACCGTTGGTGCAAGGCGCCGGCGGCATGCGCATGCACAGCGCAGAAACATTGGCGACGATCGCACGTCTCACTCAGGAACGCGGTCATCTGCTGATCGCCGACGAAATCTTCACCGGGTTTGGCCGCACCGGAACCATGTTCGCTTCGGAACAGGCGAATGTCGTTCCAGACATCATGTGCCTGTCTAAGGCGCTCACCGGCGGCGTCATCGGGCTCGCCGCGACAGTCGCCAGGACCCATGTCTTCGACGCTTTCTGGTCGGATGATCCGCTGAAAGCCCTGATGCACGGCCCGACCTTCATGGCGAACCCACTGGCCTGCGCCGCCGCCAACGCCTCGCTCGATCTGTTCGAGCGCGAACCGCGCCTCGCCCAGGCGCGAGCGCTCGAGCAGAAACTCCGCGATGGCCTTGAGCCTTTGAGGTCTGTCCCAGGAATCCATGACGTGCGGGCGTTGGGCGCCATTGGCGTCGTACAATTCGTGACGCCGCCAGACCGGGAGGCCCTGCGTACGCGCTTCGTCGAGCACGGCGTGTGGATTCGGCCATTCGGCGACGTAGCCTATTTGGCCCCGGCGCTGACGATTTCAGATGATGAATTGCAAAGTTTATTCAGCGCCATGCGCGCTGTGTTGAGCGCCTAACGCGGCCAGAAGATCAGACCCAGCGCCAGCGCACCCCAGAACAAAACGATAAAGGCGATTACAACGCCGAGTACGGGTGGGCGGGCGTCTTCAACGCTCTGCGGCGCCGGCTCCTCAAACATTGGCGGCAACGACTCTGGCGCGGACGGCAGCTGCTTGTCATCGACAAGCGCTTTGTGCTGCTCTGGGTCGCGCAGAGAACTGATCATAATCGACGTCGCCATTTCCTCAAATCGCAGTCTGCGTGCGAATTTCCCTCTCACCCTGATCTGATCTTATTAACGATGTCTATAGGGCGGAAATTCTGCTGCTTTGTGAGGTTATCGCCTTAATTACATATCAATTTGTTCAGTTAACGGTGCGTTTAAAGGATGAGGCCGAAGCGCCGATCTTCATTTTTCAGGCGGAAAACTTGCCCGCATACACAGCCATTTCGTCAATGCAGGTGCAGTTTTCGCACTGCAGCACGAATTAGCGTTTCTGCAGCGCTGCGCTCTGACGCAAACCAAACGTGCTTCGCGCGCCAGTGACGCCGACGAGTGCGCGGGTTTCGGCGGGCGTCGAAGCCGCTGGATTGCGCGTCTTCTTGGCGGCCAGCGCCTTGGCGATCTGCGCATCGGAAACGGCTAAACTCCCATCACCAGCCGGGTATCGCGGCGGCAGCGCGGCCGCCGCCGATGTCGAGCGGACCCCTGGAATGGAAGGCTGGTCCTTGCCGCTATTAAGATTAAGCAACCGATTTAGCACGGACATGGGCGCGTTTCCTTTGTGAACCGGCCGCATTGCAAATGATTTGCCAGAGTTCTTAACGGCTAAAGCGCGCCAATCGTCTCTTGCAGAGTCTGCGCGAGCTTTCGCGCCTCGCTTTCGCGCGCCGAGCCATGCCGCCAGGCCACGCCGACCGACCGGCCGTAAACCGGCTTGGTGAAGGCCCGCACCGCGACATCCGCGCCGGCAGCCACCCCGCCATCGAGCGCCAAGCGCGGCGCAAGGGTGACGCCCATGCCGCCGGCCACCATCTGCACCAATGTCTGCAGAGACGTTGCGCCGAAATCGGGATTGCCGTCTTTGCTTGACGGCCGGGCCTTGCAAAGGCTGAGCG
>JBEVJO010000311.1:0-5949 GCA_040510175.1 Caulobacterales bacterium | reverse complement strand
TAGCGCTTGTCGCCACGCGAATTTGGATTGCCCCCGGATCATTGGGGATGGTTTAGCGGCGCCCGTCGCAGAGCGCCAGCGCGACAAAGCCGCGCGTCAATCGTCCCGATGGACGCGCTCGCGGCGCTCATGGCGCTCTTGCGCTTCCAGGGACAGGGTCGCGACCGGGCGGGCTTCGAGGCGCCCCAGGCCGATCGGTTCGCCGGTTTCTTCGCAATAGCCATACTCGCCATCGTCGATGCGCTTCAAGGCGGCGTCGATCTTGGCGATCAGCTTGCGTTGGCGGTCGCGGGTGCGCAGCTCCACGCCGCGTTCGCTTTCGCTTGAGGCGCGGTCGGCGAGGTCCGGCAGCGCCACGGTTTCCTTTTGCAGGTTCTCGATCGTGCCGCGGCTTTCGATATGGATCTGCTCCTTCCAATCGAGGAGCTTGCGGCGAAAATACGCCTGCTGCCGTTCGTTCATGAACGGCTCGTCTTCAGAAGGCTTATAGTCTGCGTCCAATTCGGTCTGCATACTTGAGACTCCCGGACGAGATCCGATCAGTTATTGGTGACGTCTGATCCTCGGATCTTGCCCTATGTTTTCCAAGCCAGAACCGGCTTCCATCCCATTCAGAACAGAGCAGGCCCTTGCTTCGCCGCTTCCTGACTTCGCGCCCATATATTGAGGCGATTCTTCCAAGACAAGCTGGGAATTCAAGAAAACGCAGGAATGACAGTTAGATGACAGGCTTGTAACCTATCCCCGAGAGCTTTGACGCAACCGGAGCTTGGCCAGCTCAACCGCCGCGCGCACTGAAATTTCCTGCAGCGTTGAATCTAGGCGCTCATCGCCTGACAGCTCGGTCTTGCTGGCGGCGGCGGACAATAGCTGCGCGGCGCCCGCGCCGCCCCGGCCTTCCAGCATCGCTAATTTCAATGAATCGAGGGCGTCCAGAACGTCCTTGCCCTTTTTGGCCGCGCGCTTGCGGCGCTCTTGCGGGCCGTCCTCCGCCTGCAGGGCCAGCAGGCCCTCAATGCCGACAGTCGCGCTCGCGGCGGCGGCAGGCGCGGCGCGCACAGTCTGGCCGGCGCCAGCAACGCTGAATGCGCCAGCAGCCCCGTCCGCTTTTTTGGACGTGGCGTTCTGTTGCACAGGCCGGACGCCGTCTATGCGCATGGACTCTCCAAGCCGCTCAAGCGCGAAACGCTAAGCGTCGTAGCGCGCTTCTTCACTCAAGTTGAAGAAGGCGTCGAAATCCGACCAACCCGGCAAGGTCCACGGCTCTTCTTCTTCCTCGCACAGACGCTCGAAGTCTTCAGTGTCCGCAACGTAAGAGCCGTCTTCCAAGACGTGAACGCCAATACAATGGTCGCCAACAACTATGCGACCCGACCACACCGACCTCATCGAAGCCTCCATGGATACCCAGCGCAAAAGGTGCCCGCATCCTGGTTAACGCGGCATTGACGTCATTCGTTCGGTGAGGATGCGGCGACGAAGCGGCAAATTTAGCCTAGCCCGCGGCAACAGGCGCCGGGACGTGGTTAACGCGCTTTCAGACTTTCACGCCCCACGCGATTCAAGCATCGATTTTTATACGGCTTTTTTATTTAACGCCCACGCACTTTTCTGGCGCGGAAATCGCAACGCCGAAACGCTGCTCAAAGTTTCGGATCCGCGATTTATGCACACTTTCCGTCTCCTGTTGGTCGCGTTTCTGTTCGCAACATTCGGCTGCGCGCCTGCGCACGCCGCCGTGCGCATTAAAGATGTCGCCGATGTTGAAGGCGTGCGCGACAACCAATTGGTCGGGTACGGACTGGTCGTGGGCCTCGACGGCTCCGGGGATTCCTTACGCAACGCGCCATTCACCCGGCAAAGCCTGAAGGCGATGTTGGAGCGCCTGGGCGTCGCGATCAAAGAAACCGAACTCAATACCAAGAACGTCGCCGCCGTGATGGTGACCGCCAACCTGCCGGCGTTCGCGGGCAATGGTTCGCGCGTCGACGTGACCATTTCCGCCATGGGCGACGCCAAAAGCCTGGCCGGCGGCGCGCTGCTGGTGACGCCGCTGATGGGCGCGGACGGACAAGTTTACGCCGTGGCGCAAGGCCCGGTGTCCCTGGGCGGATTTTCCGCAGAAGGCGCTTCGGGGTCTTCCGTGAAACAAGGCAAGCCGACCTCGGGCCGGATTTCGTCCGGCGGCATCGTCGAGCGTGAAATCAACTGGGACTTCGCCGGGCAGCGCGCTTTGCGCCTGTCCTTGCGTAACCCGGACTTCACCACCGCCCAACGCGTGGAACGCGCCATCAATCGCTATGCCGGCAGCGGCGTCGCCAAGGCGATCAATCCGACCTCGGTCGAGTTGACCCTGGCGTCCACCGACAAGCGCGACATGGTCGGCCTGGTGACCGAGATCGAACAATTGTCGATCGAACCGGATCTTCCGGCCAAGGTCGTGATCGACGAAAATTCCGGCGTGGTCGTGATCGGCCAGGACGTGCGGTTATCCACCGTCGCCATCGCCCAGGGCAATCTGACGATTTCCGTATCCGAAACGCCGGAAGTCAGTCAGCCCAATGAATTTTCTCGAGGCGGCGAAACGGTCGTGGTTCCGCGCTCCAACGTCTCGGTCGATGAGGAAACCGGCAAGGGGCTGGTGCTGCTCAGAACCGGCGTGCGCTTGCGCGATCTGGTCGACGGGCTGAACACTCTGGGCGTCAGCCCGCGCGATCTGATCTCCATCCTGCAAGCGCTGAAAGCGGCCGGCGCCTTGCAAGCTGAAATCGAGGTGATGTGATGAGCGAACTGAGCGGCGCTTACGGCATTACGAGTCCGGAGGCCGCGATGGCGGCCGCCAATTCGAGCCCGGTCGTCGCGGCGCTCGCCAAGATCAAGAACAATCCGAACGCCGTTAAGGTCGCCAAGGAATTCGAGTCCGCGTTTTTGGGCCAAATGCTGCAGCCCATGTTCACCAATGTGGACGCCGAGGCGCCCTTTGGCGGCGGCAACGCCGAGGGCACCTATCGTCCCATGCTCATTAATGAATATGCGAGTGGCTTGGCGAAGCATGGCGGCATCGGCATCGCCGACGCGGTGTTGAAGGCCATGGTGCAAATGCAAATGGCGCAAGGCGAAATTGAAGGCATCGGCCCCACTGGCGCGCCGTTGCCGCCGGTTGAGGGTCAAGCAGCCGCCGCGCCGGCAGTCGAGGAATCCAATGACGCTGCTCGCTGAAAGCCCAACTGATCGCGCCGAACAATTGGTGTCGCTATCGACGCGGCTGACCGAACTGCTCGACCTTGAGACCGCCGCCTTTAATCGCCAAGGCAATGTGCTCGCGCCCAATCTGGCGGACGAAAAAAACCAGCTCGCCAACACTTACCGGCTGGAGCTGATGCGCATCGCCCAGGACCGCTCGCTGATCGCCGGCGCGCCGGCGGCCGTGCGCGCCTCCCTGGAAAAAGCGACCCGGCGCTTGCAGGAGTCCGTGAAGGAAAACAGCCGCGCCGTGCTGAAGGTGAAAACCGTCAGCGAAGGTTTGGTGAAAGCCATCGGCGATGAGATCGCCAAGAACCGCGGCTCGCCCGTCGGCTATGGCCCCAAGCTCGGAGCGCCTGCGGCACGCGGCGCCGCCACCGCAATCACTTTGAATCGCGTGGTTTAGCGTCCGGGCTAGGCCTTCCTCCAACGGAACAATCCACGCCGTGTACGGCTTTTGCTCTTTGGACAAATCCTGCGTCCGGGCGCATCTCAGCCGTCAAATTGCGGAATAATTCGCGCGTCAGGCGGAAAATACCCACGATGAGGCGGTGTTTGACTCCGGTTTGGGTGATCATGCTCTCATCGCGGGGTTTGACGGGTTAACTGGGGCGGCGCGCCAGCATTCTTGCTGTATGATGGCCGCCAATTTGTAACGGTGCGCGGAGACTGGGTTCCGTGAAACGGGGCTGAGCATGTTTAAAGCGTTCGCGATGGCCTTGTTGGCCTTCGGAATTCTGGATCTGATCTGGTTGCGGCTGATGTCGTCGCGGCTCTATTTGCCGGAAATCGGCAGCATCATGCGCGCCGCGCCGGAATGGCGCGCCGCGGCGGTGTTCTATGGCATCTATGCGTTTGGCATGGCGAACCTGATTATCCTGCCGGCCTGCGCCTCTGGTTATCCCGAGCGCGCGTTGCAAAGCGGCGCGGTTTTGGGGCTGGTCGCCTACGCCACCTACAATCTGACCAATATGGCCACCCTGCGCGGCTGGTCCCGCAAAGTGACGATCCTCGACATCGCCTGGGGCGTCTGCGCCACCGCCCTCACGTGCTGGGCCGTCACATATGCCATGGTGATGTTGGCGACGCCCGAAGGCGCTTGATCGAGACTTGACCCGATTGCGGTCGCCCGCGCATAGCGGAGGCGATCGTCAATTGGAAAGCGCCTGCAATGAAACTCGGAAAACTTAGCGTATGGGCCGGTCTCGACGGCATGAGCGCGGCCGACGCCGCTGCTTTTGCCCAGCGCATTGAGTCCTGGGGCTATTCGGCGCTTTGGCAGCCGGAGGGCTTTGGCCGCAACGTGTTGGTCAATTCGGGCTGGCTGCTCGCCAAGACCTCCAAACTCATCATCGCAACTGGCATCGCCAATATCTATGCGCGCGACGCCTTGGCCATGCAGCAAGCGCAATATGGGTTGAATGAACAGTCTAGCGGCCGCTTTTTGCTGGGCATGGGCGTGTCGCATGCGCCGATCGTGTCCGGCATGCGCGGGCACAATTACGGGAAGCCTATCGCCGCCATGCGGGATTACCTGACCATGATGCGCAACGCTCAGTATGGCGCGCCGCCGCCGGCGGAAAAACCCCTCACCGTAATCGCCGCTTTGGGACCGAAAATGTTGGAGTTGGCGGCCGAATTGGCCGACGGGGCGCACCCCTACAATGTGACGCCGGCCCACACCGCCGATGCGCGCAAAATTCTGGGCGCCGGCAAGCTGCTGTGCGTCGAGCAAAAAGCCATTCTGGAGACCGACCCGGCCAAGGCCCGCGCCGCCGGACGCAGTGCGCTCAAACTGTATCTTGGCTTAGAAAATTACGTGGCGAACTGGAGACGTCTTGGCTTCAATGAGCAGGACTGGTCCGGCGAAGGATCAGACCGTTTGATCGACGCTATGTTCGCCTGGGGCGATGCCGCGACTGTCAAAGCGCGCCTGCAGGAACATCTGGACGCGGGCGCCGATCAGGTTTGCGTTCAGACTGTCAACCCGGCCAACCCGAGCGCGCCCGACGAAAAGCTTCTGGCCGCCTTAGCGCCCAACTGAGCGCTTAGCCTACAAACGCCGACACGGCCAAAGCGCCCAGCGATCCGAGCGCGAAGCCGAAAACCGCGACGCGCGCGCTTGCTTGTCCGATCTTGTCCATGGCGTTGCTGGATGCTGGCGCGGGACCCCAGAGATCGCGCAAATCGCCCGCGAGGTCGCGCGGCAAATCGCCGATCGCCCGAACCGCCTTGTCGATCCAAGGCTCCGCAGGGGCAAATTTGGTTGGAAACTCAATGACAGCCATGATGAACCCGCGACTAATCCCGCCAAGCGGGTCCAACGCACGGGCGTCTGCGTTGTTCCGGGACTACCCCTCAGACATGCCGATTTGCATGGCGTGTCATGGGGCGACAGGACAGCAAACCGCCGCAAGCAATGCTATCGGCGGCACCATGTTTCGCAAAAGTGTCATGAGGTTCGAATTGTCCGACGTTTCCCCAGCGCCCGAAAGCCCAACCGCCACGATTGAGCGGCTGGCGCGTGAACTGATCGAGGCATCGCGCACGATTGAGCTTCTGGCCAGCCGCGCCGCCGAACAATTGGAGGCGAACTTCTTTTCCTATTCCAAGGACTTGCGCAAACGGGCGGAGGCGCACTTGCCGAAATCGCCGCAATGCGAACTCGATTTGAAGGACTAAGGATTTGACGGCGCATTTGAATCA
>JBEVJO010000310.1:0-5118 GCA_040510175.1 Caulobacterales bacterium | reverse complement strand
CCGGTGACGTGGCCGAGCGGCTGAAGGCGGCGGTTTGCTAAACCGTTATACGCTGTCAAGGCGTATCGAGGGTTCGAATCCCTCCGTCACCGCCACTGCAAGCATCCCACCATTAGAGCGCTAACAACTTGGTGTTAGGCCGCTTTTATCGCGCCGCGAGGGCAGCGTTTTTTATTTGCGGCGCTTCGGCAGTTGGGGGTTTTTACTTTTCAATAACCTGTCACAACTGGCGTAAGCCAAGTCTAAGCCTGATCTCGAATGGAAGCGTTTATTAAGGCTTTGCGCGCTTTGCGAGACGGGAAACGGCTGGGCCGAGTTCAACAACGAGGCGACCCAGTTTCGAGCAATGTGCCGAAACGGATCGAAACCCACACCGGGGCGCCGAAGACGTTAATCAAATTTAATTCCAACTGCCGCGTTTAAGATCTTCCTGCAGTCGCAACGGCGGCGGATTGGACGCCAAGCGGGCGCGATAAACCTGCAAGTTCTCCATCACGCGCTGCACATAATTACGCGTTTCCTCGATCGGTATGGTTTCCAGCCAATCGATGGGATCGACGGAAGGGCTGCGCGGATCGCCATAAGCATCCACCCATTGGCGCGCACGGCCTGGCCCGGCGTTGTAGGAGGCAATGGCAAGAATGTAAGAACCGCCCCAGTTTCTCACCATTTGAGCGAGGTATTCGGATCCCAGCTCCATATTGTAGCCGGGGTCCATGGTGAGCCAGCTGACGTCGTATTGTCGGCCGGTCTGCTTCGCGACCACGCGTGCGGTCGATGGCAACAACTGCATCAGGCCCCGTGCGCCAGCCGAACTGACCGCGTTGGGATCGAACTCGCTTTCTTGCCGGGTGATGGCGAGGGTAAAAGCGGGCTCCAGAACACGGCTCGCGGACGCGGGAACTTGCGACAGCGGGTAGGCGGCGGTGGTCGAGACGATGCCGCGCTGCATGCCGGACTTGGCGCTTCGCACGGCAAGTTTTGGCAAAAGCTGCTGCATCGACACGTCCGACAACAATTCATGCTCGGCCGCCGAGGACAATTGATCGTCCAGCCGGAGCGCGAATTCCTCGAATAATTCGCGTTCGCCCAAGGCGGCGAGGATACGCACCGCCTTGGTCAAATCCCGAGCCTCGAAGAGCGCCTTGTCGGCGTCTGTGGGCGCCGGAGAAGGCGGCAGAGCGAGCGCTGCCCCCGGCGCATATTTTTGCGACGCCAACTGGCCGTAGAATGTTGTCGGATATTGTGCGGCCAAGCCAAAATAAGTGGTCGCCGCTGTGGCGTCGCCGCGCGCCTGGGCAGTCAGCGCGCGCCAATAGATCGCGCGCGCTTTGCTAACAGGCGTTCTGACGCCAGCTTCCAGATTGGCGAAATGGGTTTCGGCTTTGACGGGGTCACGCAACTTCCGCAACGCCAAAAAGCCAGCCAAAAATTCAGCGTCCGCGAATTGTGCGCCGCTGGACAGACCGTGACGCGACGCGATCGAATAGGCTTTGAGCTGATTGCCGTCCTTGATCGCCGCCGCCACGCATTTGCGTAGATCGGCCCATAGTCTTTCGCGCGCAGCGATAGGCGCCTTTGCGCCGTCGATCTGTTCAAGCACTTCACAAGGGTCCGGGGCGCCGCGCGCCGTCTTTCGCCATTGCGCTCGGTCATAGAGCAGGCCCGGATCAACTTGTGCCTGTGAAGGTAATGCGGCCACCGAAGCATCGACATTTTTGGCGCGCGCCTGAAGCTTGAGCCTCACATCCGCCAATTGTCGGGCCTGCGGATCCACGTAAGGGGTCAGCAAACTGGCCGATGCGCTGTCGTGGAGCCAAAGGACCAGATTAAGACGCGCGACATGGTCAGCCGGCGTCAAATACGGCCCGTATCCCGACAGTATGCGACGCTCTTGATCGAGCGTCAGATTTTGATCGCGCCAAACGTCACGTAGAAGGCTTTTGCCCTCCTCCTTTTGTCCGGAATCAATCAAAGCGCGGGCAAGGCTGGCTCTGCCGCCATTGGAGGAGGGCCCGCCATTTTTTTGCAGCCAGGCGACACGGCCTGCGGCGGTTAGCCCAGAAAAATCGATTTGTTCCTCCGCGCGCGAGCGCAGATCAGTAACCCGCGGAAAACCTTGAAGGTCGGTCAAAGCCGCATCGATTTCCGCAAAGGCTGGAGCGCGGCCGCGATCCGCTACTATCCGCCACGCAATGAGCTTTTTTGCGCCCGGATCGGTCGCAAGGGCTTGCGCAGCGCGCGCCGACGCCCAGTCGCCGCGATCAGCGGCAGCGAATGCGATGCGCACCGCATCGATCGACTTGTAATCGATGCTGGAATTCATAACGCTTTGAGTGGGCGGCGCAGGCGGCTTTGGCCGCGGCGTCGGCGGCGTTCCCTGGAGAATCGACGCAGCATAGGCAATGCTGTCACCGGCGGCAAAAAGCGCCGCCAATCCCAAAACCATGCTGATCGCTACAACGCCCGCAGGCAAAAACAGTCGCTTCAGCCTGCCGATTTGCGGCCCTTGCATCAAGTTTGTAAGTCCCGCGCTTGCCAAGTCGAATCTCAAGCGGATACTCCCTGACCCGCTTGCACACCGTCAATCGCCGCAAGGCATTGCCGGACTTTGGGGCGGCAATGGGGTAGAACCCGCTGATGAAGGTTACAATGTTTCAAGGTTCCATACCCGCGCTGGTGACGCCGTTTAAAAATGGCGAGGTCGACCGCGATTGTTTCACGAGTCTGCTTGAACGACAGATTAAAGGCGGCTCCAGCGCCGTCGTTCCTTGTGGAACGACCGGCGAATCCGCGACTTTGTCACTCGAAGAGCATGAAGAGACGGTCGAATTGTGCGTTGAGGTTGCGCGCGGGCGCGTGCCGGTGATTGCGGGGGCAGGTTCGAACGACACGTCGGCCGGCATCCGCTTGGTGCGTCACGCCAAGAAAATCGGGGCGGATGCGGCGCTGGTTGTCGCGCCTTATTACAACCGGCCGAATCAGGAAGGTCTCTACCGGCACTTTTCGGCGATCGCCGACGCTGTGCAGTTGCCGCTGTTTCTGTACAATGTGCCGTCACGCACATCCTGCGACATCGCGCCCGAAACCGTTGGCCGATTGGCGGCGCATCCCAATGTGATTGGCATCAAGGACGCCACCGGCGATCTGGGGCGCGTGGCTCTGCACCGCGAATTATGCGGTCCGGATTTCATTCTGTTGTCTGGGGATGACGTTACGGCTCTTGGCTTCAACGCGCATGGCGGTAACGGTTGCATTTCCGTCACCGCGAATGTCGCGCCGGCATCGTTCGCTGAATTGCAGGCGGCGAGCTTGCGCGGCGATTATAGTGCCGCGCGAGCATTGAACGACAAACTGGCGCCGTTGCACAAAGCGCTGTTCACCGACCCGAGCCCAGGACCTACCAAATATGCGCTGTCGCGTTTGGGATTGTGCTCGGAGGAGATCCGCTCGCCCTTGTTTCCTGCTGCGGACTATTCGCGCAAGGCCGTGGACCGGGCCCTGGCGATCGCTGGATTGATCTGATGGCGCCCAAGAACCCGGCGAACAACAAGCTGGTCGCCGAAAACCGCCGTGCGCGGTTCGACTATTCCCTGGAAGACGTGATCGAAGCTGGCATCATGCTGCTCGGCAGCGAGGTGAAAAGTCTGCGCGTCGGCCGGGTGAACATCGCCGAATCCTACGCCTCGCCGGAGCGGGACGGGATTTATCTAATCAACGCGAATATTCCCGAGTATCTGGGCGCAAATCGTTTCAATCACGAGCCCAAAAGGCCTCGTAAACTTTTGCTGAAAAAGCGCGAGCTCGCCAAACTTATTACGGGCGTTGAGCGGGAAGGGCGCACCATCGTGCCCTTAAAGCTTTACTTTAACGACCGGGGCATCGCTAAAATCGCCATTGCCCTGGCCAAGGGTAAAAAGAACCACGACAAGCGCGAAGCCACGAGAGACCGCGAATGGAAACGCGATCAGGGCCGGTTGATGCGGCAAAAGGGCTGAAGAACAGGCTGTTATAGACGGTTATCGTCGAGCACGCGTTCCCACAATTTTATGACTTTGCCGACAGACGCGCGCAGCACAATCTGCTGACCGGTTCGCAACTTCGCTGCGACCACAGGCTGCGACGCCACCAGAACATCGCCGTGTTCACGGTCCGCCGCCAGGATCGGCAAGCGCGACACGTTGAGCGGCAGCATGTTGCGCGCGGCGTCCCAGACGATCTGATAGTCGGGCTCCCAGTCGATCAGGAGCCGGCGATAGCCGCCGGGCGTCGGCGCGCCGCGCAAACCTTTCGGACGATGCGCGGTAAAGTAATCGAATAAGCGGTCAGCCATAGAATCTGCGGCCACGGTCGCCTGGCGCGCATTATAGATGCTGGTGGGCTCAGCCCCCCAGATCTCGAAATTCTTCACGACATGTGTGTCGTAATACAGCCTTGGACGCATGGCCCTCGCTCCAATCACCGTCCAGGTTAAGAGCGGGGCGTAAAATTACGGCTTACAGGTCAGGGCAATTTCGGGCTTTTGAGTAAGACGGCGTTTACCGAAGGTGATCGCGAACGGCCTTGAAGACGTCCTCAAACATCTCGGTCGTCAAGCGGCGGGTGTTGGTATTGTAGCGCGAGCAATGAAAGCTATCGAATAGCGCGACGCCGTTCGGCAATATGTGCTGAGCGCCATGCGCGAACGGATATTTGGTGAGTGCGGCGCCGACCGTGCGGACGGCTGCTTCGTGGGCGACCCGCCCCAGAGCGACCATCACTTTCAGGTTCGGCAAAGAAGCAATGCGGTCCACAAGGAAGGGTCTGCAGGTTGCAGCTTCTGCAGGCGTCGGTTTGTTTTCCGGCGGTACGCAGCGGACGGCGTTCGAGATCATGCAATCGATCAACTGCAGACCATCGTCGGCGCGCTCTTTGTATTCCCCTTCTGCGAAACCGAATTTCAGAAGCGTGGCGTAAAGCAAATCGCCAGCCCAATCCCCGGTAAAAGGGCGCCCAGTTTTGTTGGCGCCGCCACGGCCGGGGGCTAAGCCCACGATCAAAAGGCGCGCATTATCCTGGCCGAATGACGGCACGGGCGCATTGAACCAGCTCGGTTCGGCGCGCGCATTGTCTTTGCGA
>JBEVJO010000309.1:0-2713 GCA_040510175.1 Caulobacterales bacterium | reverse complement strand
GCCGGCAGCCGGGATTTCCGAGAGAGGGATGGTGACGGTCGTCATGGGCGGTCGGTCGATCCGTAGCTTAAGAGGCGCTTGCTTGCATGAAACGCTGTTTATGGATTTCAGCATTTCCGAACAATTGCGCGATGACGTAGAGGCGCTTGTAGAAATGCCCGATGCTGTGTTCTTCGGTGACGCCGATGCCGCCATGCAATTGGATGGCTTGGCCGCAAACGAAGAGACCGCATTGCGCGACAAGCGCCTTGGTTGCGGCGACTCCCTGACGGCGCGCGGCGGGGTCGGGCTGCATCAACGCGGCGAGCCCCTGATAGAGGATCGAACGCGCCAGTTCGGTTTCGATCAGCATGTCGGCCATGCGATGCTGCAGCGCCTGGAAATTGTTGATCGTCGTTCCGAACTGCTTGCGTGTTTTGATGTAGTCGCGCGTCATCCAGAGTGCGACATCCATCGCGCCCAACGCTTCGGCGCATAAAGCGACGATGCCGTGATCGATCGCCTCCTCAATCGCCGGTAAAGCGCCGTCACGATTGCCGATCAGCGTCCCAGCGGCGCCATTGAGGTGCAGATCACACACCAGATGGTTGTCGAGCGTGCGATAGATTTTTCGCTCTACGCCTTTTGCGCTGGCATCAACCAGGAAGAGGCTAACGCCGCTTTTGTCCTGCGCGGAGACAAGAAACTGATCAGCCTGCGCGCCGCCTTGAATCAAAACCTTGGCGCCGGAGAGCGCATCGCCTTCGGCGCGCGTCGTCACTGCGCCTTCAGCGCCGCGGCCTTCCGCTTCCAGATGCGCGAGGGCGATGCGCGTTTCGCCGGAGATCGCGGCTTCGATCAGGTCGGATGGCGCGCCGCCGGCGGCCAAAGCCTGCAGCGCCAGGACGTGGCCGCTGAACGGCTCCAGCGCCAATGCGCGGCCAAGCTGTTCGGCGATCACGAAGTTCTCAATCGGGCCGCCGCCAAAGCCGCCCTTGTCTTCAGAGAGTCCGGCGCCCAGCCAGCCCAGTTCAGCGAACACGGCCCAGTGGTTGGGGCGCTCGGCTGGCTGTGCGGCGACAATCTTGCGCCGCAGTTCGAAAGAATAGTCGCGCTCGCAGAAGCGGCTGACGCTATCCTTCAGCGCTTCTTGTTCGGAGGTAAGGGAAAAGTCCATTGGACGGCGCTCAGAGTTGCAAAATGGATTTGGCGATGATGGTGCGCTGGATTTCGTTCGCGCCGCCATAGATCGTGGTGGCGCGCCGGAACATCGCCTTGGCCGTCAGGCCGTAACCGTAATCAGGGATCGGTGGGGACAGTCCATCAGTCCGCAGATCGTGCCGGCCGTCGGGAGCCGAGGCCACGGCGATTCCATAACCGCCCAGCGCTTCCACAGCTAAATCCGCGATCCGCTGCCGCAATTCCGAGCCGCGCGTCTTGATCACTGAGGCGACGGCGTTCGCGCCTTCATTGCCTTCCGCATAGAGCACACGAAACACCGCATATTCCAAAGCCAGCAATTCGATCTTGATCTGCGCCAGCTTGGCCGAAAAAGCCGGGTCTTCGATCAGTGGGCGGCCGTCTTTCAACTGCGCACGCGCGATGCGCTCGACCTGCGCCAGATCGCGCTTGGTGTGCGGCGCTTCGGCGCTGTTGGTGCGCTCATTAGTGAGCAAGAATTTGGCCATGGTCCAACCTTGGCCTTCGGGACCGACCAGGTTTTCAGCCGGCACGCGCACATCGTCGAAGAACACTTCGTTGACGGACAGCCCCTCATCAATGGTGTAGATCGGGCGGCGCACCAAGCCCGGGCTCTTCATGTCGATCAGCAAAACCGAAATGCCCTGTTGGGGTTTGACGTTTGGATCGGTGCGCACCAGCGCAAACATCATGTCGGCGTTGTGGCCTTCGGTGGTCCAGGTTTTCTGGCCGTTCACGATATAAAAGTCGCCTTCCCGCACTGCGCGCGTGCGCAGGGAAGGAAGGTCGGAACCCGCCTCCGGTTCAGAAAAGCCCTGGCACCAGAAGGTGTCGGCGTTGCGAATCGACGGCAGGTATTTTTCTTTTTGGGCGTCCGTGCCGAACGTGTAGATCACCGGACCGACCAGTTCGGTGCCGATGCGATCCACGGACGGCGCGAATCCGGCGCGCATCTCTTCTTCAAAAATATATTTCTGTATGGGGCGCCAGCCCGGTCCGCCATATTCGGCGGGCCAATGCGGCACGGACCAGCCGCGCTTGTTCAGCGCGCGCATCCAATATTCCATATCGTCGCGGCGTGGATGGAAATCGCGTTCGCCGCGGCGCGCCATGTTGGCCGGCAGGTTTTCCTTGATGAAGGCGCGGCATTCAGCCCGGAAAGCCTCGTCAGCAGGGTCTTTCGTAAAGTCCATTAGCGGCCAGTCCATTTGGGTTTACGGCGCTCGGCGAAAGCGCGTTTGCCTTCGAGGGCGTCTTCGCTGTCGAGCACCACTTGCACCATGTCGTATTTGGTGAAGTCGAGGGCGGCGGCGAGATCGGGTTGATCCGCGGCGCCATAAGTAATCTGTTTGCTCGCGCGGATGGCGATCGGCGCGCAGGCGGCGATCTGCGCCGCCCAGCGTTGCGCCGCAGCCGGCAAATCCGCGTCCGGAACGACCTCGCTGACAAAACCCAAACGCAGGCCTTCGGCGGCGCTGACGGCGCGGCCGGTTAAAATCATGTCCATCGCGCGCTTCATGCCGATGGCGCGGGG
>JBEVJO010000308.1:0-4262 GCA_040510175.1 Caulobacterales bacterium | reverse complement strand
ATGGACTGGCAGCAAAGCTTCGACGTCGACATGATGGGCGCCGTCGATGGCTGTGAAGCGCTGGAGCCATTCCTGAAAGACTCCAAGGCGGCGTCGGTGATATTGATGTCGAGCACCGCCGCGGTCGAAACCTTCCTGGTGCCGCAAGCCTTCAACGCCATCAAGGCGGCGGTCATCACATATTCCAAGCAATTGTCGCAAGCCTGGGCGCCTGCCGGCATTCGCGTTAACGCGATTTCGCCTGGACCGATCGGCTATCCCGGCGGCAATTGGGAAGCCATCAAGACGCACATGCCGGACTTGTACAACGCGACCCTGCCGCAAATCCCGCTGGGCAATCGTCTGGGCACGCCAGAAGAAGTCGCCAAGGCTGTGGCGTTTATCGCCAGCCCCGCCGCGTCCTACATCACCGGCACCAATCTGGTGATCGATGGCGGCTACACCAAGCGCGTTCAGTTCTAAGATCGCGCTCAACGCGAAACATGAAAAAGGCGGCGCTCAAAAAAGCGCCGCCTTTAATTTTGACCGGCGTTGCAGGTTATCAGCCGAGAAGCGCAGGATCGGCGAGTTTGGCGCCGACCGCCTTTACGAATTTCGCCGCGCCAACGCCGTTGATGACGCGGTGATCGTAGGACAGCGACAGCGGCAGCATCTTGCGCCAGACCACCCCGCCATTGGCGTCCGGCGCAGCGCGCGTCTGCAAAGCGGTCGCACCCAGGATCGCCACTTCCGGCGCATTGATGATCGGCGTGAACGCCGTGCCGCCAATGTGCCCCAACGACGACAGGCTCATGCAGCCGCCGGACATCTCCGCCATGGAAAGACCTTTGGTACGGGCCTTCTCGGCGATCGCCGCCAGCTCGCTCGCGATCTGCGCCACGCCTTTGGAATCGACATCCCGCAGAACCGGCACCAGCAAACCATTCGGCGTGTCCACCGCGACGCCGATATTGACGTACTTTTTGACGATCAGCGATTTGCCGTCACCCGAAAGCGATGCATTGAAAGCCGGAAACTCTTTCAATGTCTGCGCCATCGCCGCGACCAGCAGTATAACTGGCGTCAGTTTGGCGTCGGGATGCTGCGCATTCCAGGCTGTGCGGCGCGCTTCGGCGTCCGTGACATCCACTTCGTCATGATGGGTGACGTGGGGGATGGCGTTCCAATTGCGGTGCAGGAACGCGCCGGTCAGCTGCTGAATGCGGCTGAGCTTTTGCACCTCAACCGCGCCGAATTCGGCGAAGTCCGTTTCGGTCGGCCCAACCGGCGCGTCCGCCATGTTCAGACGATCTCGCCCAACACCGTGCCGACTTCATAGGTCTCGCCGGGCTGTTTGATGATCTTCAGCTTGCCGGATGCCGGCGCTTCGACTTCCTGCGTCGACTTTTCGCTTTCCAGCGCGAACAGAGGCTGGCCCTCTGTCACTTCGCCGCCATCCGCGATCAGCCACTCGGCCAGTGTGCCTTCGTTCATCGAAAACCCAAGTTTCGGAAGCAGGATTTCTGTCGCCATTGTCTTCTATTCTAACCCTTCAAGGGCGCAGCCCGCCCGAAAAAGCCCTAACACATCTTTCCGTTTGCGGCAGACCCGCCAATTGGTCAGCCCTGATTTAGGGGTTGAGCCAGGTATTGCGATCAATGCCGGCGTTCGCGCGGGCAAATTTGACGATCTGCTCGATGCGCGGGCCGATTTCAGTCGGATCCCTTGAGGCGTCTGTCGTCGGACCATGCTGCCAGCTTTCGATCACCGAATAGCCGTAACCCCAGGCCTCAAAAACGCGGCCGCTGATGTTCTTCGATTCAGGGCTCGCGAGCCAGGTCACCAGGCCGGCGATCCATTCCGGATTGCGGCGCTCGATTTGTTCTTCGGTATATTCGCGCAGGCCTTCCGTCATACGCGTATTGGCGCGCGGCGCGATCGCGTTCACGGTGACGCCGATGCGCTGCAATTCGCGCGCGGCGATCTGCGAGAAGGTAGCGATGCCGCCCTTGGCCGCCGCATAATTGGCTTGGCCGATATTGGCGAACAAGGCGGAGTGCGACGTCGTGTTGATGACGCGCGCGTCAACCGGCTTGCCAGCCTTGGATTCCAGTCGCCAGTAATTGGCGGCATGGTGCGTCGGCGCGAACGTGCCCTTCAAGTGGACGCGGATCACCGAGTCCCATTCTTCTTCGGTCATGTTCACGAGCATACGGTCGCGCAGGATGCCGGCATTATTGATCAGCACATCCAAGCGGCCGAACGTGTCGATCGCCTGCTGCACCATCTCCTGGGAACCCTTCCAGTCGGCGACGTCTGAGGTGTTTACGGCGGCTTCGCCGCCCGCAGCCTTAATCGTCTCGACGACTTCCTGCGCCGGTGTCTGGTCAGCGCCGTCGCCCTTGGTCGAGGAGCCAAGATCGTTCACCAAAACCTTGGCGCCATGCTTGGCCAGCATCAGCGCGTAAGCGCGTCCAACACCCCGGCCAGAGCCTGTCACGATTGCAACACGACCTTCTAGAAGTGACATTCTCAAGTTCCTTATTTTTGTAGTTACAGCCTAATTAGTGCGTATTCATAGCGCTGCGCATTGATAATGCAATCACTGATATGCATGCGCACCTTTTTGCCTAAAGGCGTTGTTTTGCACCCGTTTGCGCGGCCTTTCTGACGGCGTCGACCATTTTATGGCGCGTCACGGCGTCCGCAAATGTCGGGCAATCCGAGCTTCCCGTGCGCAAGTCCTTGGCCAGCTTAGCATAGGCCTCGGCCACGTTCAGAGCCATGCCAGCCCGCAAGGACGTTGAGAAGTATTTGTCGGGGACAGTCAGCGGTTGCACCGCTTCGCCATCACCCGTTACCCCCGCCACCGCGAGGTCGAATATCTGCATATGGCCCAAGAAGGAGGTCACGCGCAGAACGCCGCGCGTCCCGTTGATTTCCCAAAGCAGACCTGTGCCTTTGTCGAAGCCGCCGCGATAATGCACCGAGAACACCGCCCCGCTGGCGAACGTCCCGGCAAACGCGATTTGATCCTCGCCGGTCATCGGCACTTGCCGGCCGGTTTCAACTTCAGTCGAGCTTTTCCGGCGATTGGCGGTTACGGCGCTAATCTCGGCGATCTCCCCCAGAACGCTGCACACGCCGTCCATCGTATGGCCGACTGGAATGTCGAGCATGGTCGCGCCGTTCTTGATGTCGTTGTTGTAAGCGTTCGCCGCCTCGACATATTCGCCCCAGGAACCGCCCGCCCCGACCAGAGACGTAGACAGCACCTCACCGACATAACCTTCGGCGACGAGGTCGCGGACATAGGACACAACCGGCGCGGACCGCGCTTGCATGCCGGCCACCGCCTTGACGCCTTTTTGCTTGGCCAGCGCGGTCATTTTTTCGGCTTCAGCGAGACCGTTGCCCAGCGGCCATTCGCAATAAACGTGCTTGCCGGCTTCCAACGCCGCCGTGACCAACTCCAGATGGTGCACCACCTTCACCGTCACAGCCACAAGATCGACGTCCGGGCTGCTGACCAGCGCCTGATGGTTATCGAAAGCCTTGGCGACGCCATAGAGCTTGGCCGCGGCGTCGGCGCTTTCCTGACGGGTGGTGCTCAGCGCGGTGATTTCATAGTCGGACGACAATTCCTGCAGCGCAGGTATGTGCGCGAGCGCCGCCCAGCTCCGTTCCGGCTGCACCCCAATAATGCCCACGCGAATTTTGCTGCTCATGTCTGTCTCCACCGCCAGTTGTTGATATGCGTTTTTGGGGCGTCAAATCCGCCGCCCGCTACCGCTCGATTGTTCGAATAATCGCGTTTCCAGCCTTCGCTCCGAGCCGGCGCGTCAAGCGCCACGGGCATGGAATTGATGGTCTTAACTCCCGAAATTTCTAGTCCGGCGCACGTCTCCGGCGCCCGCTTTTATGCTTTACTTTGATGATTGGTCATATGATACGCTATAACACTATCTTGCAGCGGTTCAATGGGGAATGAGGAGCAGACAGACGCCCAGGATCGCCATAAGCTTGATCCGGCGGAATTGCCCCAACCCTAAACCGATATGTCCCCAATGAGTTTGTTGAGATTTTTCCGTGACTGACGCTGCAAGCGCATTGCGCGATACGCCATTTGCGGCCGTGACGGTTGAGCAAGGGGTGGCCGTGGTCACGATTGACCGGCCGGAGCGGCGCAATGCCTTGCACCCGGACGCGCATCGCTCGCTGCACAAAGTATTCGACACTTTGCCGAGCGATCCTTCAATCCGCGCAGTGATCGTCACCGGGCG
>JBEVJO010000307.1:0-16153 GCA_040510175.1 Caulobacterales bacterium | reverse complement strand
TGGGGCGAATGGAACCGGGAGGGGAACCGGGCCAGAGGAGTTGTGCCTGGGTGAGCGGATCCATTTCTTCAGGGGAAAGCGTCGAGATCAGCGTCGTCGTGCCCGTTTATAATGAAGCCGGGAATGTCGCGGCGCTGGCGGCGGAAATCGCTCAGGCGCTCGATGGCCGGGCTTATGAGATGCTGTTCGTCGACGACGCGAGCCGGGACGGCACGCGCGGACGGTTGCTGGAGGCCAAGGTGCAATTGCCCACCTTGCGCGTGCTCGGGCATCGCAAAAACGCTGGCCAAAGCCGCGCCATCCGCACTGGGGTGAAGGCGGCGCGCGGGCCTTTGATCGTGACTTTGGATGGTGATGGCCAGAACGACCCCAAGGATTTGCCGCGCCTGATCGCACAAATCAGCCGCCCGGACGCGCCTTTGACCCTGGCTTTGGTTCAGGGCCGCCGTTTAAAGCGGCAAGATTCCTTTGGAAAGCGCATTGCGTCACGGGTCGCTAATTTCGTCCGCAAACGATTACTGAACGATTCCGCGGAGGATTCCGGCTGTGGAATCAAAGTCTTTAAGCGATCGGCCTATTTGGACCTACCGTATTTCGATCATATCCATCGCTACACGCCCGCGCTGATGCTGGCCGAAGGGTTTTCGGTGGAGTATGCCGATGTGGGGCACCGGAGTCGCCGCCATGGCCAGTCCAAATATACGAATTTGGGCCGGCTTGTTGCGGCGGTTTGGGATTTGCTCGGTGTGATGTGGTTGCGGTCGCGCCGGCGCAATCCGCGCGGGGCAGACGAACTATAGGGGGCGGCGGATGGCTCGCGGCAAGGGAAACATCGATCCCGGCTTACAGTCGCTGCTGATTGAAGAGGGCGTTCGTCGCAAGCGTAAGCATGCGGGAAGCCAAAAGGCAGGAGGGGGAACCATGGGACTGATGAGTTTATTTCCGCTGCTGACGATCCCAGTGATCGTCTATAATTTGATGACGTTCCTAGGGAGCAATCCGGAACTCACTTTCGCGCAGCGGCTGAGCACCGAATTGTGGTCGGTCCCGATGGCGTCCGGCGCCACCTGGACCATGACGCCCGGCGATGTTCTGGTGCTGATCGCGCTGGTTCTGCTGTTCGTCGAATTGATCAAATCCACACATACCGGTCAGGCGGCGATCATCAATCACGGCCTGTCCCTGATCCTGTTCATTGTCTGCTTGATCGAGTTTCTGCTCATCAAGAGCTTCGCGACGTCGGTGTTCTTCGCGATCATGATGATGACGCTGCTGGATACGCTGGCGGGCGTGATCGTAACGATCACTTCAGCGCGGCGCGACTTCAGCGTTTCGGACGAATAAACCGTTTTACGTGAAGATGTAGAAGATCAGCGCTGCGGTGGTGACGTCGAGCCACATCGCCAGCCGCGAGTTTGTGACCGCGCGTGCGTAGAGGCTGGATTGCTGTAGCGGTTGTTTGGGGTTGCGCATCTTCACGCTCTGAAATTCACGACGCCGCCGCTCGCGGGCAGCTGCGGACGGTAAGCGGCGCGGGCGGCTTCAATGCGCTCGGCGCCGGGCTTTTCGGCTTCCATGCGGTCGATCTGGGCGATGACCTGGACGGCGAGGCCGGTCGCCATGCGCGAAGCTGGAGAAACGCGAACTGCTTCGGCCACGCGCGGTTTGCGGCGGCGATCGCTATCGCGGGGATAATCTTCGTTAAGAGAAGATTGCGCAGGCCCGCGCCGCGCCGAAAAGGCGTCGTTTGCGCTGAAAAAAGAAAGGGCCGCGATCTTCATGGGATCGCAATTGCAAGTTCTTGGCCGGTTCTACGCCCCGAGCATTTTCAGAGAAAGTGGGAACCGGTTTCTCGTCAGAAAATGCTCTAGCTCAATAATTTAGACCGCATTCTTACGGAAAACCGGCATCCACTTTTCCGGAATGCGGTCTAGGCGCGGCCAATTTTCGTACCGTTACGCGCGCGTTAAGTTTAATCCGTGCCGAACTGGGACAGATTTAACACCGATGGTGGGATAGCAGGCTGGATTAAGGTTTGTTGCCGGACAGCGCGTCCAGCTTCTTTTGCATGGAATCGAGCTGTTTCTTGAGCTCGGAGATGTCGCCTTCGTCCTTGGCCGGCTCGGCGGTTTTCGGCGCCTCCGGGCGTCCTGGCACGGGTACGAAGGGCGTGAACATTTTGGCCGCGTTTTCGAACATGGTCATGTTCTGACGCAATTGTTCTTCAAACAGGCCGATGGCGCTTGGAACGCCTGGCGTGATGCCCATGGCCTTGGTCATGGCTTCGCGCATCCGTTCGCGGGAGCGGGTGAAGGTGTCGATCGACATATTCAGGTAGGACGGCAGATAGGCCTGCAGATTGTCGCCGTAGAAGCGGATGATCTGACGCAGGAACTCAGCGGGCAGAACGCTTTCGCCCTTGTTCTCGTGCTCGAAGATGATCTGGGTGAGGATCTGCCGGGTGATGTCCTCCCCGGTCTTCGCGTCCTGTACAATGAAGGCGGTTTCCTGCTTCACCAGATCGCTGAGATGGTCCAGCGTCACATAAGCGCTGGTCCCGGTGTTGTAGAGACGCCGGTTCGCATACTTCTTGATGATGATCGGCTCTTGCGATTTCGCCGTTCCGGAAGTGGTTTCGTTTGATTGCATGAAACTATCTTTGCGCGTGGAAGACGATTGAGCAAGCGCCCATCAAAGGCCGTGCTTCCATTCGTAGCAAAGCCGGGGTTAAGATAGCGCTTCATTTCCCGTCCCGCCGCCCCCACTTAGGGCTAAGCCGTCAAGACGCATTTCACGAACAGGAGCATACATATGGCCACTTCCGACATCGTCATCGTCGGCGCAGCGCGCACGGCCGTCGGGTCTTTCAACGGCTCGTTCGCGACTTTACCGGCGCATGAGCTGGGGCGGACGGCGATTGTGGCGGCTTGCGAGCGCGCCGGAATCTCGCCTGCCGATGTCGATGAGTTCGTCATTGGTCAAATTCTGGCCGGCGGCCAAGGTCAAAACCCGGCGCGGCAGGCGGCGATCAATGCCGGCGGCCGGCAGGAAGCGACGGCCTTTGGCATCAACCAGGTTTGCGGCTCGGGGCTGCGCTCGGTGGCGCTGGCCGCGCAGCAGATCGCATCGGGCGACGCCAAGATCATGGTCGCGGGTGGTCAGGAAAGCATGAGCCTGTCGCCGCACGTGGCGCACTTACGCGCCGGGCAGAAAATGGGCGACATGCAGTTCATCGACTCGATGATCAAAGACGGTCTGTGGGACGCCTTTAACGGCTATCACATGGGCGTCACCGCCGAGAACGTTGCGACGAAATACCAGCTCACGCGCTCTCAGCAGGACGAGTTCGCGACCGCGTCGCAGAACAAGGCTGAGGCCGCGCAGAAGGCGGGCCGCTTCAAGGACGAAATAACGCCTGTCACCATCAAAGGCCGCAAGGGCGATGTGGTCGTCGATTCCGACGAATATATCCGCCAAGGGGCGACCATCGAGTCGATCTCGGGCCTGAAGCCGGCGTTCCAAAAAGACGGCACAGTTACGGCCGGCAATGCCTCGGGCATCAATGACGGCGCTGCGGCGCTGGTCGTGATGAGCGCCGAGGAAGCCAAGGCGCGCGGGGCAAAGCCGCTCGCGCGTATCGCATCCTGGGCGACGGCGGGCGTCGATCCCGCAATAATGGGCACCGGCCCCATACCCTCATCGAAAAAGGCGCTGGAAAAAGCTGGCTGGAAAATCGGCGATCTGGATTTGATCGAGGCCAACGAAGCCTTCGCGGCGCAGGCGCTGGCGGTGAACAAGGGCCTTGGCTGGGACCCGGAGAAGGTCAACGTCAATGGCGGCGCCATCGCGATCGGTCACCCGATTGGCGCATCCGGCGCACGCATCCTCACGACATTGTTGTTCGAAATGGCGCGGCGCGACGCCAAAAAGGGTTTGGCGACCCTTTGCATCGGCGGCGGCATGGGCGTCGCCATGTGCCTGGAGCGCTGAGCGCTTTCGCCGAAACGTTTCCGTATTTGATGTCGGTCCAAACGGGCGCTCAATAATTTGAGCGCCCGTTGTTGCTTAACGGAAACGCGCTGCGGGCAAAGCGACGCCGCTAACGAATTATTTGAAAAGGCAGCTTGAATTATCGCCCGCATCCTATTCCATTGACTCGCAGACTTCGCGCCGCTGGCGCGTGAGCGCATGAGGAGATCGACATGACCCGAGTTGCCCTAGTGACCGGCGGAACCCGTGGAATCGGTTACGCCATTTCCAAGCGCCTGGCCGCCGACGGCTACAAGGTTGCGGGCAATTACGCGGGCAATGACGAAGCGGCGCAGCGCGCCGCGCAAGAACTCGGGATCAAGGTCTTTAAGTGGGACGTGAGTGATTTCGACGCCTGCGCCGCTGGCGTTAAGGCGGTTGAGACGGAGTTGGGCCCAGTCGATGTGCTGGTAAACAATGCCGGCATCACCCGTGACACCTTTCTGCAAAAGATGTCGGTTGAGCAGTGGAGCACCGTGATCCGGGTGAATTTGGATTCGGTGTTCAATATGTCTCGCGCGGTGATCGAAGGCATGCGGGCCCGCAATTACGGCCGCATCATCAACATCTCCTCGATCAACGGCCAGAAGGGGCAGATCGCGCAAACCAATTATTCAGCGGCGAAGGCTGGCATGATCGGGTTCACAAAGGCCCTGGCGCAGGAAAACGCCTCCAAGGGCGTCACCGTCAACGCTATCGCGCCGGGCTATGTCGACACCGAGATGGTTCAAGCCGTGCCTGAGGAAATGCTGAAGAAGATCATCGGACAGATCCCGGTCGGCCGTCTCGGCAAAGCCGAAGAGATTGCAGCCTGCGTGGCTTACGTCGCCTCGCCAGAGGCCGGCTTCATGACGGGCGCCACCCTTGCGATCAACGGCGCGCAATACATTCCGACCTGAGCGATCCGGCTCTTGCCGGGGTCTGCCATGCAGCTTCGTGTGCTAAGCGCTTCATTTCGCTTGCTGCGGCATTAATGCGTCTTTTATGCAACACGCTTATGGGTTGCGGATAAATGGTCTGCGCAATTCAAATTGGCGCCGCATTTGCGCCGCGTTCGGGGAGTGTTTTCCCGGCATGACAGCTGTTGATAAGTTCAGAAATGTTGCTGCGGCGTTAGCCATTCCGGCCATTCCCGGCATCGCGCATAGCCAGTCTCTTCTGGCTCAGGCCATGTTCCGCACAGAGAGCGTCGCCGAACAACAGCCGGGTACGTACGAAGTCGAACGCGACGGAACCAAGTTCTCTCTGGACCAAAGCGGGCCAGCGACCCTGATGCGCTTCGACGGCGGCAAGGAGATTTACGCCCTCTCCGCGCAACCCGGTCCGCGCGGCGATCAGATCCTGAAAACCGACCACGGCTACACCGTGCTGCGCATTACCACCAATGACAGCGTCATCGTTTACAGCAATGCTTATCCGACGGGCGCTCCGGCGGCCTTTGTCGGCGCATCGACAAATATCGCTCCGCCAGCGCCGTTGAAGGGCGCTCTCAGTAAACGGCTGGAGGATGTGGCCGCGAAGATGACCAAGGCGCTGGGACGCGATGTTACGTTTATCGCGCCAGCGACCGCCTCGTCGGAATCCGGCTTCTTCGCCGAAGCCGCTGATCGCGTTGCAGACGGCATCATTCAATCGCGGGCGTCCCTGCCGGCCCGTGGGGCGCTCACGATCCGGCTGATGGTCTCCAAAATGCCGGGCGCTGCCTTTGAGAGCGATGAACTCCGCGTCGGCCTCAATCCGCATCTCAGCTATATGGGGCGGCCGTCGAGCATGCGGATCAGTCAGGCGATTACGCGGGCGCAGTCGATCCGGCCGTCGGAAGTCCGGTTTTCGTTTCCGGCTCGCTGACCGAGGTCCGCCTTTCAGGCGGCCTTTTCCTTTTAAAACGTGTCTTTTCGCCGCCGCACTTCGGCGAAGACCTGCCATGCCGGCGCTTGCTTGAGATCGACGGCTTCCCGCACGCTGGCGGTGTCTGCGCGTAGGAACGGATTGGAGGCGAGTTCCGCGGCGATGGTGGTCGGCACGGTCGGTTCGCCTTTGGTGCGGGCGGCGTCGATGGATTTCTTGCGCGCCTGCAAGGCGGCGTTGTCCGGCTCGATCGTGATCGCGAAACGCGCGTTCGATTGGGTGTATTCGTGGGCGCAATAGATTTTTGTTTCCGGGGGCAGCGCGGCCAGCTTGGACAGGCTGGTCCACATTTGCTGCGGCGTGCCTTCGAACACGCGGCCGCAGCCCAAGGCGAACAAAGTGTCGCCGACAAAAGCCACGTTCTCGCTGGGGAAGTGATAGGCGATGTGCCCCATCGTATGCCCGCCGACATTCAAGACGCGCGCCTCGTATTGGCCCAGGCGCACCTGGTCACCGTCGTCGACGGCGTGATCAATCATCGGGATTTTGGCGGCTTCACCCTTGGGTCCGTAAATCACGCAGCCGGTTTCGGCTTTGATCGCGGCGTTGCCGCCCGCGTGATCGGGATGCCAGTGCGTGTTCCAAATCTGCGTGATCGTCCAGCCTTTGGCTTTCGCCGCCGCCAGGATCGGCCCGGCTTCCGGCGTATCGATCGATGCCGTTTCGCCCGATTGAGGGTCGTGGATCAGGAAGCCGTAATTATCGTTCAGGCACGGAAACATATGGATTTGTAGGCTTGCCATCTGCGCTCCTTTGTCCCTCAGACGCCCTATATAAGATGTCTGGGGCTGCCCGCCTCGGTCTCCCGGCGCGGTTTGGGGGTAATTTCCTAAACTTTAGCGCTTTTTCTCGCTAAATCGACGCCAGAAGGTTTTTGCAGGCCGCTTTGCTCCATGCGTTTGGACGTCCTTTCCCTTCGCAGCTTTTACGCCAGCCCTTTGGGCGCGGCGGCGCAACGCAATGTAGACCGGCGCATTTCCGCCCTATGGCCGCATGTGAATGGCTTGGACCTTCTGGGCGTCGGCTACGCCACGCCCTATATCGACGGCCTCGTCCCCGGGGCTCGCCGGGCGATCAGCTTCATGCCGGCTGATCAGGGCGTCGAACGCTGGCCGCGGAATGGGCCTTCGGCGTCGGTGCTGGGTGACGAAAACCGGCTCCCCTTCATGGATTCGGTGTTTGACCGGGTGATTCTCGCGCATGCTTTGGAAGAAAGCGACGCGCCCAGCCGGTTATTGCGGGACGTTTGGCGGGTCATGGCGCCGGAGGGGCGGCTAATTGTCATCGCCTGCAACCGGCGCGGCGCTTGGTCTTTGTCGGACCGCACGCCGTTCGGCCATGGCCGCTCCTTCAGCCAAGGTCAGTTGTCCGCATTGCTCTCGGACGCCATGTTTCAGCCGGTGGCCTGGTCGCGGGCGCTCTATGCGCCGCCGATCCGGTTTGGACCCTTTGTGGCGGCGGCGGACGCTTGGGAACGCATCGGCGAGACGCTGTGGTCGCCGTTTTCGGGGCTGGTGCTGGTTGAGGCGGTAAAGCGCCTCTACGCTGAAGTGAGTGGCTCGAAGCGCCGGCTTTTGTTCGCGGGCGCCCCAGCAAAGACAGATGACGGCGCCCGGCGCGAGTTGCCGTGAGCCCGGAATGCAACGCTTTTGATAAATTTTGGGCGTGAAGCGTGGCCGAGGGTGACCCGATTTGACGCTCGGACATTGATAACTACACTAGCTATAGATAGCGGCTGCAACGGCGTAGCCTGCGATGGAGTTCGGCGGCGGCCATGAAGCTTATTCTAGCAATAATTAAACCTAGCAAATTGGACGCGGTGCTGGACGCCGTCTCCGCGGCTGGCGCCAATGGACTGACGGTCACTGAAGTGCGCGGCTATGGCCGCCAGAAGGGCAAGACCGAAGTCTATCGCGGCGCAGAATACGAAGTGAAACTGGTGCCGAAAGTGCAGCTGGAAATCGCAGTTTCGGATGATCGCTGCGATGCGGTGGTCGACGCCGTCATGCAATCAGCGCGCACCGGCAAGATCGGCGACGGCAAAGTGTTCGTGCTGGATCTGGAGCAGGCCGTGCGCATCCGCACCGGCGAACGCAACGAAGAAGCCGTTACGCAGTAATCGGCGGCTCATCGGCGCGCGACAGCAACAGCAGAATTTCATCGGCGAAGACATTGGCGATCGCCGGCGCATTTGCCAGGCCCGGATACGGCTTGCCGTCGGCGAACGGCACAATGCGATCGACGCGCACGCCCAATTCCTTGGTCATCTCCAGGAAGTCCGTCAGCGTGCACTGATGGATGTTCGGCGTGTCATACCAGGAGAAGGGGAGTGTCCGCGTGCGCGGCATACGCCCTTTGGCCAAAAGGCTCAGGCTGATGCGCCAGTGCGCGAAATTCGGGAATGATACGATTACACGGCGGCCGATGCGTAAGAGTTCGCTCAGCACATGCCGCGGCTGCCGCGTCGCCTGGATCGTTTGCGACAGCACCACAAGGTCGAAGGCGTCATTCGGATAAAACGCCAAATCGCGGTCGGCGTCGCCCTGCACCACGGAAAGGCCGCGGGCGACGCTGGCGTTGACGCCCGCTTGCGATAATTCCAGCCCATGCGCTCGGGCGTTCCGGCGTTGGGTCAACAATTCCAACAGCTCGCCTTCGCCGCAGCCGACATCGAGCACCCGTGCGCCTTCCGGCGTCAGTTCCGCGATGGTTTCGAGATCCCGGCGAATGGTCTTACTTGAACCGATCACTCACGCGCCCTTCAGGCCGCGCGCGGTCGCGGCGGCTTTGACGAAGCCGCGCAAGGTCGCTTCGAATTCCGGTTCGTCGAGCAAGAAGGCGTCGTGCCCTTTGTCGGTTTCAATTTCGACGTAGCTGGCGTTTGCGCCGGCGGCGTTCAGCGCGCGCACGATGGCGCGCGATTCTTCCGGCGGATAGTGCCAGTCGCTGGAGAACGCGAAGACGCAAAATCGGGTCTGCGTGTCCTTGAAGGCATTGGCGAGCACGCCGTTATAGTCGGCGGCCAAGTCGAAATAATCCATGGCGCGGGTGATATAGATATAGGAATTGGCGTCAAAGCGATCGACGAAGGTCTGACCCTGGTGGCGCAAATAGCTTTCGACCTGGAAGTCGGCGTCGAACTTCAGCTGCGCGCCTTCCTTGGCTTGCAGCTCGCGGCCGAATTTTCGCTGTAGCGCCGCTTCTGACAAATAGGTGATGTGCGCCGCCATCCGCGCGACCGCCAAGCCTTTGGCGGGCCGTTCGCTCGAAAGCGCATAATCGCCGTTGCGCCAGTCGGGGTCGGCCATGATCGCCTGCCGGCCGACTTCGTAAAGCGCGATATTTTGAGCCGAATGGCGCGCGGCTGCGGCGATGACTGCGCAGGCGAACGTACGGTCCGGATAGGCGGCGGCCCATTGCAGGCTCTGCATGCCGCCCATCGAGCCGCCAATGGCCAGAAACAAACTGTCGATCCCCAGATGCTTCAGCAAGATCGACTGAGCGCGGACCATGTCGCCGATCGTGATGGTCGGAAACTGCAAGGCCCAGGGCGTATCGCCGGGGCCGTCCGAAGCGGGGCCGGTCGAGCCCATGCAGCCGCCCAATACATTGACGCAGATCACATAAAGCTTATCCGTATCAATGGCTTTGCCGGGGCCCACCACGCGCGGCCACCAAGCGGGACGGCCGGTGGTCGGGTTTGGCCCGGCGACGAATTGGTCGCCGGTCAAAGCGTGCCCAATCAGCACAACGTTGGAGCGATCGGCGTTCAGCGATCCATAGGCGGCGTAGGCGGCGGACCAGTTCTCCAGCGTTTTGCCGCAATCCAGCAGCAGCGGCGTTTCCGGTCCGAAATGCACGACTTCGCTAAAGGCGGTAAGGTCCACGCGGGACGGGTCTTGTTTGAGCTCACTCACAGACGCCACCATAAACATCCGTATCTGTACCGAAAGAGGCAGCATCGCGCGACGCGAGGCCGTCTTTGGCGCATCTCCGAACAGGCTCCATAGGCCGCTGATTATGAAAATGCCCTTTTCGGCGCAAATTTCTTTCGCGCGGTGGGCTGAAGTTGGTTTTGCGGATTCCGACGGGTGGCGCTAGCGTGCCGCCCATGACGGACACCAAATTCGCGGCGGGGCCGGGGGGCGTGGAGACCCTGCGGGTTCAAGTCGACAAGATTGATAGCCAAATTCTCGATCTTTTGATCGAACGCGCCGGTCTGTCCGGCGCGATTGCAGCGGCGAAACTCAAGCAGCCCGGCGCTCCCGCGATCGAGGCTGGCGCCCTTGCCATGCGGCCGGCCCGGGAAGTCCAGGTCCTCCGCCGCTTGCTTGAGATGGCGCAAGGCCGGCTTGACCCTGCCTTGGTCGTCGAAACCTGGCGCGGGCTGATGACGTCCAACCTTCGGTCGCAAACGCCCTTCGACGTGTGGGTGGCGCCCGGCGCCGATCCGGTCGTGATCTGGGATCTTGCGCGACGGCATTTCGGCGGCGGCGCACCACTGAACCGCGCCATCGATGCGCGCGGCGCTCTGCAAAAGGTGATCGAAAATCCGCTGTCGATCGCCGTCCTGCCGTTTCCCGGGTCCGTGGGATCGGGTGGCTGGTGGCCTATTCTGGTTGAAAGCAAATCCGCCGATCTGCGCATTGTCGCGGCGTTGCCTTGCCATGCCGAGACGGGAAAGCCGCCCGAGGCGGCCGTGGTGGCCCGCATTGCGCTGGAGCCTGCCGGTCAAGACGAAACCCTGTTGATCTCCCTCGATGAGCGTGGCCGGGCGCCGAAAATGCTGCAGGAGTCGGGCCTGAAAGCGGAAGAGATCGAGCGCGCCCGCGCGCAGGCGCTGTATCGCATTCCCGAATTCGTTTCCGAGAACGATGAGCGGATACAATTCGCGCGCGGAAGACTTGACGGGCTTCGCGTCGTGGGCTCCTTCTCCCGCGTCGTTTGACCCCCCATGATCGAAGAGGAACATCTCATGGCGCCCCAGCCGCGCCCCGGCATACTCGACATTCCGATCTATAAAGGCGGGGATGCGCAGTCCAAGGCTGCGCGCGTATTCAAGCTGTCGTCCAACGAAAATCCGTTGGGCGCGTCGCCGGCTGCGCGCGCGGCCTATCTCGAGGCGGTCGAGAAACTGCCAACCTACCCGGACGGCCATTGGGACAAGCTGCGCCAGGCGATCGGCGCGCGCTATGGCCTGGACCCGGAGCGGATTCTTTGCGGCTGCGGGTCGGACGAGTTTTTGTTTACGTTCGCGCGCGCCTACCTCAATCCCGGCGATGAGGCGATTTATACGCGCTACGGCTTTTCGATTTATCCAATCGCCACGCGGCAAGCCGGCGGCGTGCCGGTAATCGCGGAGGAAACCAATCTGCGCGCGGATGTCGACGCCATTCTGTCGGTCGTCACGCCGCGCACCAAGATCGTGTTTCTGGCCAACCCGAACAACCCGACGGGGACGTATTTGACCAGCGCCGATTTGCGTCGGCTGAAGGCCGGGCTGCCGCCGCATGTCCTGCTGGTGCTGGATGCGGCCTATGCCGAATTCGTGCGGCGGAATGATTATTCCGCCGGCATCGAGCTTGTCGCCGAAAGCGACAATGTCGTCATGACGCGGACGTTCTCGAAAATCTATGGACTGGCCGCCATCCGCATCGGCTGGTGCTATGCGCCGCAAAGCGTGGTGGATGTGTTCCATCGCTTGCGTCCGCCTTTCAATCTGTCAGGCCCTGCGATTGCGGCCGGCGCCGCGGCGGTGGCTGATGAAAAGTTCCTGGTCGACAGCGTGGATTTCAACACGCGCGAGCTGGACAAACTGCATAAGGGGCTTTCGGCGCTTGGTCTGGTCGCCGCTGAAAGCGTCGCCAACTTCTTGCTGCTGCGCTTCCCGCAAACACCCGGAAAAAGCGCGCAAGACGCGGACGTTTTCCTGCGCGATCGCGGCCTCGTTGCGCGGGGCATGAGTTCTTATGGTTTGGCCGATTGCTTGCGGCTGTCGGTTGGACCGGAAGAGGCAAACGACCTCGTGATTTCCGCCTTGGCGGAGTTCATGAAATCATGAGCGCGGACGCGCAGTCCCCGGTGTTCGATAGCATGGGCGTGGTCGGCATCGGCTTGATTGGCGCGTCCATTGCCTTGGCGGCGCGCGCCAACAGCGCCGCAAAGCACATCGTTTTGTTTGATGCGTCGGAAGACGTGCGTCGCCGCGCCGCGGAACTCGGCTTGGGCGATGTCGTGACGGACCCGGCGCAGATCGCAGCCTGTGATGCGGTGTTTCTCTGCGTGCCGGTTGGGCAGATGAAATCCGCGACGGAGATGCTCGCGCCGCACCTGAAAAAGGGCGCGATCCTGACCGATACCGGTTCGGTCAAAACCATGGTGCGCGATGCGTTAATTTCGGCTGCGCCCGAGGGCGTGTTCGTCATTCCCGGCCATCCCATCGCGGGCACCGAACATTCAGGCCCGGACGCGGGCTTTGCTACCTTGTTTCAGGGACGCTGGCAGTTGCTGACGCCATTGGCGGGTCAGGGCGCTGACTATGATGCGGCGGTTGAGCGTCTCGCGGAATTCTGGCGGCGGCTTGGCTCGCGCGTCGATCAGATGGATTCAGAACGGCATGATCTTGTGCTGGCGATCACTAGCCACCTGCCACATTTGATTGCTTTCAACATCGTGGGCACGGCGGCGGATCTGGAAAAGGTCACCGAATCCGAAGTGGTGAAATATTCTGCTTCCGGTTTTCGCGACTTCACGCGCATCGCCGCGTCTGATCCCGTAATGTGGCGCGACGTCTTCCTGTCAAACAAGGACGCCGTGCTCGAAATGCTTGGGCGCTTCACCGAAGATTTGGCGGCCCTGCAACGCGCGATCCGCTGGGGCGATGGCGATGCGCTGCATGATTTTTTCACACGCGCCCGCGCCGTTCGGCGGCACGTTATCGAAGCGGGGCAAGATACCGCGTTGCCGGATTTCGGCCGCGGTCAGCCGCCGGCGACGGGCGATGCCGACGCGTCCGGCACGGCGGGCGAATAAGCCGGCTGCAATTCCCTTAGCGGCACGCCCCAGAAGCTGAGCGTTCCATCTTCGGCTTCTAGGTTCACCTTCAGGCCGATGCCGGCGATATCCGCGATGCGCGCCGCGTTGATGAAGTTTGACGCCGCGGACCCTTGCAGCCAGCCCTTGTCGACCAGAGCGCGCGCCAATTTGGCCGAATCCTCAACTTTGAAATCCACTTTCCCGGCCGGACGGCGCAGGCGATCGAACGACGCTTGGCCTGCGCCTTTCAGTTCTGCTGGGCCCCAGGAAACGTTGAAGGATTCGAACTGCGCCGCGCCGCCTTGCGCCGCCCAGAGATCCAGCGCGCCGGGCGAAAAACCGCTGGCGAAAACCTGCGCCTGCGTCACGATTCCCTTGGCCTTGATGGATTTGAAGTCCTGGCCGAACGCTGCGAGTTCGCTTTTGATCTCGGGAACATGTCCCTCGACCGCTTCGGTTTCAAAGCGGATATGCGCCGCATCGGTTTCTTCGGGCGCGGCCTGCAGCGCAAAGGCTTTCAGCTTGCCGGCCAAGCCATCTGACGATGTCCAATTGGCCTCTTGTACTTGCACGGACAAACGCTTCAGGCCGTGTTTGTCGACATGTAGACTGGCAAGGCCGGACTTCATGTTCAGCACCCAGCCGCGTCCATCCGAAAACTGAAATGTCTGCGGTCCGAGCGATTCAACGATCACATGGCGCAAATCGTAAGGCAGTGCGTTGATGCGCAGCCGCGAGGCGGTCCACGCGCTTCCGCGCGCCGGATCGGCGCGGTTGAGCCCTTCGATCTCAAGCGCGAAGCGCAGCGGATAGCCGGTGACGCGCGCGTTTTTATACCCGGCCTCTTTGCCCTGGGCTTTTTCCGATTGAACCCATTGGGCGAGCGATTTCAGCGCCTGATCCTTCGATTTAAACCAGATCGCGGAATAGGCGACGATCAGCAATCCGAAGACCGCGAACGGCAAAATGATCCAGCGCCGTTGGGCGCGATAGGGCGCGGGCTGCGCCTCCGGCGGCGATTCTTGTTCGCTCATGATGATGCTTCCGCCGCTTGATCGTTTGAATTGGGAATATTGGCGAGCGTGTTGGACGCGGTTTCGATACGCGCGGACAGCTCGCGCATGAAGGCCGCGCGTGGCAGGCCCGGTGGTATGGCGGGCAGAATTTCAAACACCGCGGTTCCGCCGTGGCTCGGCAGGCCGCGCGCAGGCCAGACAAGGCCGGTGTTGAGCGCGACCGGCACGCACGGCGCGTTCAAATCGCGATAAATGCCTGCGACGCCGACTTTGTAGTCCGGTGGCGCGCCGACGTCCCGGCGTGTGCCCTCCGGGTAGATGATGATGGCGCGTTTGAGCGCGACCGCTTCGCGCGCCGCGTTCATCATTTTTGTGAGCGCGCCGGAACCGCCTTCCCGATCGATCGGAATATGCTTCATTCCGCCGACGACCCAGCCATAGATCGGCAAGGACAGCAATTCCTTCTTCAAGACGAAAGCGGGGTCTTTGATGAAGGTCCAGGGCGCCACGGTGTCCAACATGGATTGATGTTTGGACGCGAGAATGAACCCTTCCGCCGGCAGATTTTCCGTGCCGCGCACCTCTACCCTGATGCCGCAAATCAGGCGCGCGCCAAACAGCACAGCATGCGCCCAGGCCCGCACGCCGACAATGACAGGCCAGCGGCCGAACAATCGCAGCAGCAGCAGGCCTAAACCGAAAAAGAAAATGCAGGCGTATAACCACGCGCCAAACAAAAACGATCGGATCGCGTTCATTTGCCGCCCAGATCAAACGGATCGAGCACGTCGACGACCCGGCGGCAATTGGCGATAACGACTTTGACATATTCAACGCCGAGCCGGCGCAGCGTCCGTCCGTCGCGCCACCAGTTCTTGCCGGCGGTCAGTGTTTGGACAGGATGCGCGATCAGTTTGGTGCGCGGCAATTCCATCCGGATCTCGGTAAGGCTGCGCGCCATGTGAAAGTCCGCGGTGACGATGATCAGGCTCTTATAATCATTGTTCTCGGCCCAAAGGGCGGTTTCCTTGGCGTTGCCGATTGTATCCTGCGCGCTGCGTCCGACATCGACGCAGCAATCGAAGAGATTTTCCGGCGCGTCGTGCGCGATCGCCAGTTCGCGATCCGTTGCCTGCGGATTGGCGCCGGAAATCAAAAGCCGCTTGGCGCGCCCTTCCTGCAATAGCTTCAACGCTTCGTGTACGCGGCCGCCGCCGTCGCCTGTCAGCGCGACAATGCCGTCGGCGTCTCGCTCCGACTTGGACGGCCGCGCGCTGATCGCCGATTGCGCATAGATGACAAAGCCGATCACCAGCGCCGCGATGATCGCGAACGAGGCGTGGACGGCAAAATCAGTGGCCTTGCGAATCGATGTCAGCATTGTGGATATAAACTAGTCGAGCCTTTTAAGGGCGCCCATCACAGACGCGCGCGCCGTCCACATGCCGATGAGTCCCGCCGCCAGGGGGGTAAAGGCCAAAACGGAAATATCCAAGGGACGTAACGGAATTTCCCCCACCAACAAGGTTGTAGCGCCGGATTTTTGCAGCCAGACGACGATCGCGCCGGCGCCCAAGGTCGCGAGGATCGCGCCCAAAAGGCCCGCACGTAGGCCGAGTCCAAGAAAGCGGTGCTCAAAAAGCCGCGAAATGTAACGGTCCTGTGCGCCGACCAAGTGCAGCGCCTCCACGATATCGCGGCGCGCCTCAAGTCCTGCCCGCGCGGCGAAGCTAACAGTTGCAGCGGCTGCGATCGCCAGAAGCGCCAAAACCGCCAAGGCGCCGATGCGCAATGCGCCGGCGGCATCCGATACGCTGCCTGCCCAGCGGCGGTGATCGTCGATCTGCGGGTCCAGTCCGGCGGCGCGCAAGGCATGCTCCAGGCGCGCAGGCGATGGCGGCGCGGCGGGATCGACGTCGACCTCGACCAAGGACGGCAAAGGCAAGTCGTCGGGCAGCGGGCCATGACCGAACCACGGCGCCAGAAGCTCGCTGGCGCGGGCCTTGCCGACGCCGTTTGCTTTGCGGACGCCTGTCTGGGACCGCAGCACGGATTCCGCCGTGCGCAAGGCCGCCGCGCTGGCGATCGGATCATCCGGCGTCATCAAGCGGATGGTCATCGACCCGGAAAGTGCGGCCGTCCAATTATCGGCTGCACGATAGGCC
>JBEVJO010000306.1:0-3570 GCA_040510175.1 Caulobacterales bacterium | reverse complement strand
TTGTGCTCGACGGCGACGCCTTCGTGATGGAGAGCCAGCAAAAAGCCATGCGCTCGCGCGGCTATCGCGGCTCCATCCTGGCGCGGCAGGAAAAGCGCGTCGCGCAATATCACGCGGAAATCGACCGTTACATGAAGGGCGAATAGCGGCTGGACATTTCGGGACTGACTTGCCCCGCTTCCCAAATCGCGTCTAATCGGCGGAAGCGCTTCGGGGGCGGATGATGAGCGGCAAAAAGAGAATCTCCACGCGGTCGATCCTGCGGGCCTTTCAGGCTGCCCGGCAGCACAAAGGCGGCGCCATCGACTCAGGGCTGTTCGCCGACCTCGAAATGGTCCGGCACAAGGACTTGGACCTCTCGATCAAAGCGGGCGCCTTGCTGGCGTTCCAGGGCTTGCTGCTGACCGCCGGGATCAATCCGATCGCCGCATCTCCGGGCGCGCCCCTCAGCGTCAGCCCGGTGGACGAAGCCGCCGTGGTGATTGTGACGGCCATCGGGGTCGGGCTTTTAGCCTGGGCGGCGACCTATTGCGTGCGCTGCATCATGATCGGCGAAGATTTCGACGATACCGGCCTTGAGGCCGACCCCCACGGCGTCGCGATCCGCATGCTGGCGGCCTATTGTGTCGCAATCGATAAGCAAACCGACCTGCTTGCCAAGGCGGTGCTTTGGACTTACGCAGGCGGCGGCGCGATGGCGGTCGCGTTCTTCTGGGCCTTAATTGGCAAATGGATGTGAGTATGGCCGATAAATTGACTTTTTCCCTCGTCGCGCCGGAGCGCGAATTGTTCCACGGCGAAGTGGATCAGGTTGTCGTGCCGGGTGAAGAAGGTGATTTCGGCGTTCTGCCCAACCATGCGCCTTTGATGTCCACTGTCCGCCCCGGCGCCATCCGCGTGCTAGACGGCGGCTCCGAGCGCAAGATCTTCGTCTATGGCGGCTTCGCCGACGTGACGCCCGATGGCCTTACAATTCTGGCTGAGGAAGCCATGGATGTCGGCGACATCAACGCCGCCAAGGTCGCCGCCGACCTGAAGGACGCCGAGGAAGACCTTCGCGACGCCAAGGATGATCACAAGCGCCATGACGCCGAGCGCAAAGTGACGCGTCTCCGCGCGCTGGCGGCTGCGGCGCAGTAAAAAAACCGAATAGAAGTGCTTAGAGGGCGGACGCCACCGCGGCGGGCCGCATCTTTGGCTTGCGCCCCTTGCCGAGCCCAACGGTTTCGAGCCAATCCATGCACACGTCGGCCACGCGCTCCCAGCCAGTCTCGGCGACCAGCCAGTGCCCCATGTCGGGCATTTCGACGAAAGTCGCTTGGTCCGCTCCAAAACGCCCCGTAATTCGCCGCACCGTGGCGGGTGGCGTCAATGCATCGTGGCGTCCGGCGATGGCCAACACGGGCGCGGAGATCAGATAAGCGGGCGCTGCGGCCGCCATCGAGATGTCACGCCACCAATGGATGGTTTCAAACGCGGCGCGGCCCGAATCCGGCACGAAGCGCGCGAACATAGCCCGCGCCTCCTCGCGCTCGAAGCGTTGCAGGGCGAAACTGCGCGCGGAATGGTAATCCGGATCGATCGGACGATTCCAGAAGTCGCCAAGCGCGAACAACGCCATGTTGGCGGTGGTTTCTTCCGCGGTGGTTGGGCCAACGCCCCAGGGCGCAGCCGGCGCCAGCAGTATCTTGGCCGCCACGGGCCGCCGCGACGCCACGATCTGCGCCAAGAGACCGCCCATCGAGTGGCCAATAAGGATTGGACGTTCGAGGTCGGCGATGTCGCGTTCAACGGCGCGCACATACTCACGTAGTCCGCAGGCCGCCAAGGCGTCCAGGTCCGCTTTAGGCTCATGGTGCGGCAGATCGACAGTGCGGACCCTATAGCCCGCACGTTCAAAGGGTTTTCTGAAGCGATCAAACGACCATGAGGACGTGAATGCGCCGTGGATGAAAACGATGTCCTTGCTCACTCTTGGACGCGGACCTCGCCCATCACACTTACCGGCGTTACTTGCATTCAAAATACCCCCGGCGCCGCTGCGTTAACCCGCTGGTTGCGCATGCGGCGCGAAACGCCGAACCACTTCTTCATAGATCTCACGCTTGAACGGTATGACGAGTCCGGGTGCTTCCTCAAGCGTTCCCCACCGCCAAGCGACGAATTCAGGATGCGCGGTGGCGATGCTGATGTCGTCATCAGACCCTAAATATCTGAACGCAAACCACTTTTGTTTCTGGCCGCGATAGCGATCGCGCTTTCCTAGGCGGCTCTGAATTTCCGGCGGAAAGTCATAATAGAGCCAATCCGCCGTTTCCTGCAGCAATTTGACGAGCTTTGAGCCGACCCCGACCTCTTCCTCGAGCTCTCGTATCGCTGCTTCGCCGGGTTTTTCGCCCCGATCGACGCCGCCTTGCGGCATCTGCCACTGGAACGGAGGGGGCGTTTTCACCCTTTGGCCAAAGAATACCCGCCCGTCCGGCGCGAACAGCGCCAGCCCGACATTCGGCCGGTATTGGTCCTCATGATGGGTAGGCTTAAGCGTAACCGCCTCCTAATGTTGGGCGCGAGCTTTCACCACAGCGGAGACCGGTGCAAGCGCGTACCCCTTCGACGCCAATCCCTGCGCCCAAGTTGCGGCTTTTTCAATTGTCGAGGGATAGCCAAAGCCTGCGCCCAAGGATGCGCCATTCTGCAGAGCAAGGGCCTCCAGCGTCAACAATTGCTCGTCGATGGATGCCGCGGCCGGTTGAGAATCGACGACACGGTCGGCGGCGGCGAATGGCGTCTGGGCGGCGCGCGCGGCATTGGCGAAGGCGGACCGGGACGCCGAGCCATCCTGCACGAAGGCCAAACCGCGTTCGTTCAGCGCGTTCATCAATTGCGCCGACGCCGCGGGCGAGGACGCGAACTTGCCGCCCTGGTAATTGACCATCCCGAAATAACCCTGAGCGCGGCCCATGAGCCAATTGAGCTTCTTGGCGTTTTCATCCGGCTTGGCGGTCGACAGCAGCGTCTGTGGCCCGGTGTCGTTGTCCGGATAGTCGAACGGCTCCAGCGGCGCCTCGATCATAACTTCATGCCCATAAGCGCGGGCGTGATTGATCCAGGTCTGCAAATCCTTCGCGTACGGCACAAAGGACAAAGTGACTTCCGGCGGCAAAGTCTCGATCGCTGCATTGGTGGTCTTGGAATTCAAGCCCAATCCGCCGACCAAAAGCGCCACCATCGGCTTGGCGCCGGGATTGGAGAATGGGCGCGCATAGACCTGCATCGGTGTACGGCCGTCGCTGGCGATAATCGGCAGAGGCCCGTTTGGTCCAGGCTGGCTCATCCCCGCCACCGGCGCCTTGGGCAATGGAGAGCGCTTCGGCGTCACCGACTGGTCGATGTTAATTTCACTGGCGCCGTCATTGCCGCCGAAGGCGGCCATCGCGCCCGGCTTGCTGAGATCCAGAATCTCGGCGTCCAAAGGAATGGGATCGGTATCCGTGATCTGCACTTCTTCGTAGGCGGCGTCGTCGTCGGTGAGCACGCCCTTTTTCAGCGCCACGCCGTGAGTCTGCGATT
>JBEVJO010000305.1:0-3715 GCA_040510175.1 Caulobacterales bacterium | reverse complement strand
GGACAGCAGCTTCGCGCCATCTACGACAATGTGGTGGACGAAGGTGTGCCCGACCGTTTCGCCGATCTGTTGCGCCAGATGGATAAGCCAGCCGGCGAGGGCAAGTAATGAAGCTTGACCCCTCTGTCCGAGACTCGATTCTCACAGCGGTGCCGAGCCTGCGCGCTTTCGCCATTTCGCTTTGCGGCAATGTCGATCGTGCGGACGATCTCGTGCAGGAAACCATGCTGCGGGCGCTTGCCAATATTCATTCATTCCAGCCGGGCACCAATATGTCGGCTTGGCTCTTCACGATTTTGCGCAACCTATTCCGCTCGGAATACCGCAAACGCAAACGCGAAGTCGAAGACGCCGACGGCAGTTATGCCGAGAGTCTGAAGTCGCAGCCGGATCAACTCGGCCGCGTCGAATTCCAGGAATTCCGCACCGCTCTCGGCCAACTTCCGGACGAACAGCGCGAAGCTCTGATCCTCGTCGGCGCGTCGGGATTTTCCTACGAAGAAGCCGCCGACATCTGCGGCTGCGCCGTCGGCACGGTGAAAAGCCGCGTTAGCCGCGGCCGCAGCCAGTTGGCGCAATTGCTCGGTCTGCAGCCTGGGGATAGCCTCGGAGACGGTGACGCTCAGCATGCGCCGCAAGGCGTTATTGTCGGGCCCTGGTAACATCGGTTTACGGTACATTGTGTCTTGGCGACCGAAATAAAGCCTCCGGCCCAATGGTGGCCGCGACTGCCCCTCCATTCGATTAGAGGCCGGCTTGCGCTTCTATTTGGCCTAGCGTTTCTGCCGGCCGGCCTCATGGCGGCCGACGCCGGGCTCGCCGCCTATGCCAGCCGCCAAGCCGCGCTTCAGCAAACCATCGGCGCGCAGCATTTGCGTGAAATGGCGCCAGCGCGCGACGCGGTGACCCGGTTGCGCACTGGCGCGCGGACGCTGGCCACCAACGCCTCCTTATTCGCGCAAGAAAAAAAGAGCTGCGATCAGACCCTGAGCGCCTTCGCCAAGGACGAGCCGAACGTCGCCGTCGCCGCTGTGCTGGGCGCCGATCTTACCGTGCGCTGTTCGAACAAGCCTGAGGCCGCCGGCAGGAAAGCCAATGCGCGCGAGCTCGTCGATGCGTCAGAGCGCGTTGGGGACGCCGTCATCGGCTATGTGCCGCGCCCGTTTTTATCGTCAGTCCCCGTCCTTGCCGCCGCCGCGCCCGCGAGCATCGCCGGACTCAACGGACAGCGCTTCGTCTTCATCTCGATGCCGTTGCAAAGCGCCCTCGCCGCCGCGCGCTCGAATGACGTCCATGGCGGCTACACGGCGCTGCTGAATTCCGACGGCGCCATTTTGGATTGGCATGGCTTGGAGCCGGACAGCGCCGAAGGCAAGCGCCTGCAAGCCGCGCTCAAGAAGACCCCGCCGACCCAAAGGCAGAGTGCGTTTCAAGTCGGCGAAACCTGGGCGGTCACGACGCTCCTGGATAACGGCCAAATGTATATCGTCGCGGGCTGGACGCCACCAGCGCCGACTTGGCTCGCCCTTTTGCAGGCCGCATGGGCGCTGTTTGCGCCGATTGCCGTTTGGGCCGCTGCGGTCACCGGAGTCTGGATTGCTTTGGAAGCCTTTATCGTCCGCCCACTGCAGGTGATCGAAAACTTGGCGCGCGCCTACGCGCGCAATGAAAACACCCATCAGTACGAAGAATTGCTGGTATCGGCGCCGAACGAAATCTCCAATCTGCGCCGCTCTCTTGTAGCACTGGCGCGCACCCTCCGCGGCCGGGAGGCCCGACTCACCGAAGCGCTCGAGGAGCAAAAAACGCTGCTGCTGGAAGTCCACCATCGCGTGAAAAACAACCTGCAGCTGATCACCAGCCTGTTGTCGATCCACGCGCGCGCCTCCGATCCTGTCGAAGCGCGGGTGCTGCTGCGCGCCAATGAAAGCATTCAATTGCTCAATCTGGCGCACAACTTCATCTACAATTCGGGCGAAGTGCGTGGCGTCGCCTTGGATCGTCTGGCCGAAGAAGTCGCCCGCACCCTCGTGTCGGGCCGGCAAAATCGTGGAATCAATGTGGGCATGGAAACCGAGCTGCAGCCGGTACGCGCCGCGACGGACCTGGCGGTGCCGTTCGCCTTCCTGCTCGGCGAAACCCTGTCCACGCTCCTGGATGACATTGACGCTGAAGCGTCCGAGCGCAGCGTTATCAACATGCGCATGTACACGCACAAGTCGGGCGTTCGCCTGGAACTCAATCCCCTCGGCGCAACCAAAGCCGCGCGGTTTAATTCCACCACGCGGCGCATCGTGACCGCCTTCGCTGCGCAGATTGGCGCCTCGCTGGATTTCGGCAACGACGTCGCGCCGACGATCGTGATGGAAATTTCCGCGAACAAATTGCTGAGCCGCGCACCCGAGGACGTTACTGAACCGTCGACTGCGTTGTGATTTTCAGCTGGGGAACCAACATCCTAAGGGCGCGTTATGCGGGGGAAAGGAGGAAGCATTATGCTTCAATGGGCCCTGACATTTTTGGTTGTCGCAATTATCGCCGCATTCTTCGGATTTGGCGGGATCGCGTCGGCGTCCGCCGGCATTGCGAAGATTCTGTTCTTTGTCTTTATCGTTCTATTCGCCATTGGCCTGATCGCCAGCGTAACGCGCGGACGCGCGCCGCCGGCATAGGGAATGGCAAGCTTTGGCGATCTAGCCTCAGCCCCCGACAAAGAGATGACAGGCGGCGTCATGGATAATGTCGCCGCCGTCATCAATTTGGCCGCTGGCAGCAGCGGCCTTTTTGACGTGGAAACCCTGGATGCGCAGATCAAGGCTGCGCTTGGGCCAAACGCAAAGGTCGAGATTCGGCCGGCGCAGCCCGGTGAAGTCGAAAGTGCGTTGAAATGGGCGTTCGAGTCCGGCGCTTCCTCCGTACTGATTGTCGGGGGAGACGGCACAGCGCGATCCGCCGCCTCGCTGGCCATGGAAACCAAAATCCCGATGATCCCACTGCCGGGCGGCACCATGAATGTGCTGCCGAAGCTGGTATTCGGCCATGCCGATCTCAAGCGCGCCATTGAGGAACTGCCAACGCTCAAACTCGCGCACATGGATGTGGGCCGGGCCGCCAATGAGCCGTTCTTTCTCACCTTCGCCGTGGGCGTCGCGGGCTCGCTGGCGAAGTTCCGCGAATCCATGCGGCCGCCGCGCGATTGGAACGAGGTCGCTTCCTCTGCCCTCGGCGCCGCCGGGGCCATGGGCGCAGCCTATCGCGGCCGCATCGACTGGAGCGCCGATGGCCGCAAAATGCGTCCGGCGCAAAGCCTGGTGGTGGCGGTGGGGGGATTTTCGCGCGTCCTCTCGCCGGAAACGCCCAACGACGACAACGATCATCAATTGCAAGCGGCGGCGCTCCGCCTTCGGTCACATTGGGACATGGTGCGTTTCGGCGCCCATGCGCTGACCGGCAATTGGCGCCAAGCGAAAAACGTCCAATTGATCGAAACGCAAGTCATCGATTTGGCGCTTGGAAGCCGCCGCCCGCTGGTTGTTCTGGACGGCGAACCGATGCGTCTGGCGAAGGTCGACCAATTGCGCTTGGACAGGGGCGCCTTGCCTGTAATGGCTTTGCCACAGGCGCCCGCCGCCGCTTAAAGGCGGAACCATCAGTTTACGAAGGCGTTTTTTGAGCCAGTGACCGCGCGAAAGCGGCGTCGTTGTGACGGCGAAAG
>JBEVJO010000304.1:0-5594 GCA_040510175.1 Caulobacterales bacterium | reverse complement strand
ACCTATTGGCCGATTGATCTCGAAACCACGCTGGTTGAAAATCATTATATCGGGCACGCCCCCGAGACGCCGGAAACCGCGCCGATCTGGAACGAGATCATCGATACCTTTCATCGGGTGCTGTATCAGGATTACCAATTCTGCGAAGGCGCGCAGAAGTCGGTGAAATCCAGCGGCTGCAAGGGGCTGCTGCTCGGTTGTCTAGAGCGCAGCATCTACCACATGCACGAAACTTTCGACCAAGTAATTGGGCCGGAAAACATTTCCGCGAATCTGCGCGTGAACCCGGTGCTAGGAGAGTTTGTGCAGAAGCGTTGAGCAAACCGCATCAAACGCGATGCTCATAAAAAAGCCCCGGACCGTTGGACCGGGGCTTTTCATTCGGTGGGAAACCGCCGTCCGGGGATCAGCCGGCTTTCGACGCTTCGTAGATGCAGTCGATGGTTTCAGCCAACGTCTTGTCGAACTCTGCATCGCTTTGCTGCGCCGAAAGACCTTCGGTCAACGCGCGCGAGAAGCTGGCGATGATGCCGCTGTTCTGGGCCAACTTTGCGTTCGCTTCGTCGCGGCTATAACCGCCCGACAGCGCGACCACGCGCACGACGCGCGGATGGTCGACCAGCGATTTATATTGGTTCGGCTTGGTCGGCAGCGAGAGCTTCAGCATCACTTTGTGATCGCCGGTCAGCGCGTTCAACTGCTTGGTGATTTCAGTCAGCAGGAGGTCTTCGGCTTCGGCCTTGTCTGCAATGGTGATGGTCACTTCTGGCTCGATGATTGGCATCAGCCCGTGCGAGATGATTTGTCGGCCGACGGTGAATTGCTGCTCGACAATGGCCGCGATGCCCTTCGGGTTCGCCGCGTCGATGACCGAACGCATCTTGGTGCCATAAACGCCCTTGGCGACAGCCCGGTTCAGAAGCGTGTCCAGTTCCGGCATCGGCTTCATCATCTGCACGCCATCGGCGCCGGCCTGGAGGCCCTTGTCGACCTTCAGGAACGGCACGACGCCGCGCTTGGTCCAAAGATATTCCGCCGTCGGAATGCCGTCGATGGCGGCGTCCATGGTGCGCTCGAACAGGATCGCGCCCATGACCTTGTCGCCGTTGAAAGCCGGTGACTTGATGATGCGCGCGCGCATTTCATGAATCAGGCCGTACATTTCTTCGTCGTTGGAATAAGCGCTTTCCTGAATGCCGTACAGGCGCAGCGCCTTTGGCGTCGAGCCGCCCGATTGGTCCAGAGCTGCGATGAAGCCAGCTTGTTCAGCGGCCTGTTTGGCCATTTGTGCGTTTGCCATGAATCCCATGTCCCCAATAAGTTGCAGTTCCGTGGTCCTTGCGTCAGACGCGCAAGGCTTCCACGCCCGGTAGGTCCTTGCCTTCCATCCATTCAAGGAAGGCGCCACCGGCGGTTGATACAAACGTAAAGTCCTGCGCCACGCCGGCTTGATTGAGCGCCGCGACGGTGTCTCCACCGCCGCCGACCGCGATCAATTTATTGGCTTTGACGCGTTCGGCCGCCACCTGCGCGGCGGTCATGGTGCCGACATCGAAGGGCGGAAGCTCAAAAACGCCCAGAGGACCATTCCAGATGAGCGTTTTGCACTCATCCATGGCGCCGACCAGGCGTGCGACGGTTTGCGGTCCGGCGTCCAGAATGCGGTCGTTCGGTCCAATCTCGCTCAGCGGAATGATTTTGGACGGTGCGCCGCGCTCGACGGTTTCAGCCGTGACGACGTCTACCGGAAGGAGAATCTCGCAGCCGCTGAGTTTGGCGGCGGCCAAGATATCGCGGGCGGTGCCGGCCATATCTTTTTCCGCCATCGAGGCGCCGATATCGACTCCTTGCGCGAATAGGAAGGTGTTGGCCATGCCCCCGCCGATGGCGAGCTTGTCCAGATTGCCGACCAGATTTTTCAGGAGGTCGAGCTTGGTCGAGACCTTGGAGCCGCCGACAATACCCATCACGGGGCGTTCCGGATTTTCCAGGGCCGCCGCCAGGGCGCTCAATTCCTCTTCCATCTGTTTGCCAGGATAAGCGGGCAGTAGACGGGCGACTCCTTCGGTGGAGGCGTGGGCGCGGTGGGCGCAGGAAAACGCGTCGTTCACATAGATGTCGCCGAGTTCGGCCAGCTCTAGCGAAAACTCCTCATCATTGGCTTCCTCACCGGCATGGAAACGCGTGTTCTCTAGCAGGAGGACGCCGCCATTCTGCATGCGGTCGATCGCGGCTTTCGCTGGAACGCCGATGCAATCTTCAGCGAACGCGACTGGCGCATGGATGACCTCGGACAGCGCCGGCGCGATTGGAGCTAACGACATTTCCGGCACGCGCTTGCCCTTGGGGCGATCGAAATGCGCGAGCAGGATGATCTTGGCGCCCTGGTCTCTCAGAACGCTGATCGTTTCCTTCGCCGCTTCCAGACGGGTCGCATCGGTGATGCGCCCGTTTTCCATCGGCACGTTGAAATCGACCCGCACAAGCACGCGCTTGCCGCGCGCGTTTGCATCCTCAAGGCGGCGGAACGTTGTTTCGGCGCTGCTCATGATCTCGCTTTGCTTAGATCAGCTTGCCCAGCGCAACAGCTGTGTCGCTCATGCGGTTGGAGAAGCCCCATTCATTGTCATACCAGGACAGGATCGAAACCATTTTGCCTTCCATGACCTTGGTCTGGTCCATGTGGAAGATCGAGGAATGCGGGTCGTGGTTGAAATCCATCGAAACGTTCGGCGCGTTGGTGTAGCCGAGCACGCCCTTGAGCGGGCCGTCAGCCGCGGCCTTGATCGCGGCGTTGATCTCTTTGGCGTCCGTGGCGCGCTTCGCGACGAATTTGAAATCCACCACGGAAACATTTGGCGTTGGGACGCGGATTGAGATGCCGTCCAGCTTGCCCTTCAGGTCGGGGATCACGAGGCCGATTGCTTTGGCGGCGCCGGTCGAGGTCGGGATCATGTTCAAGGCTGCGGCGCGGCCGCGATAGAGATCTTTGTGCAGCGTATCGAGCGTCGGCTGATCGCCCGTGTAGGAATGGATCGTGGTCATCATGCCGTGATCGATGCCAATCGCGTCATGCAGAACCTTCACCACCGGCGCGAGGCAGTTCGTGGTGCAGGAGGCGTTCGAGATCACCATATGATCTTTCGTTAGACCCTGATGGTTCACGCCATAGACGACGGTGAAATCGGCGTTGTCGGCAGGTGCGGAGACGATCACGCGTTTGGCGCCGGCTTCGAGGTGTGCGGCGGCCTTTTCGCGCGCGGTGAAGATGCCGGTGCATTCCAGCGCGATGTCGACGTTCAAAGCGCCATGCGGCAGTTCGGCGGGGTTGCGGACGGCGGTAACCTTGATGGCTTTGCCGTTGATGATGATCGAGTCACCATCGACGGTCACTTCGGCCGGGAAGCGGCCGTGCACGCTGTCAAAGCGCAGGAGATGTGCGTTGGTCTCGACCGGGCCAAGATCGTTGATTGCGACGACTTCGATGTCCTTGCGGCCTGATTCTACGATGCCGCGCAGCACATTGCGGCCGATCCGTCCGAAACCATTAATGGCGACGCGCACGGTCATTTTATTCTCTCTCCTGATCAAATTCCGCGCTTTTTCGGGGCCTGCCCCAAAACGCGCTCTACATCCCAAAGCCACAAAACCCGCAGCCGCGAACCTGCAAGAGCTGGACCGCCTTCGGTATTGTTAAGTGAGCGGTTTGCTTAAAGGAGGCGACGCACCGCGTCCACTACCGCATCTGCGGTAATTCCAAAGCTTTCATATAGCTTTTCGTATGGCGCCGAGGCCCCAAAGCCGCTCATGCCTACAAAAGCGCCTTTGGGGCCGAGCCAATGGCTCCAACCCATCTCGACGCCAGCCTCCACGGCGACTTTTGGCAGATCGCCGCCCAGGACCTCTGTTTGGTAGGCTTGAGGCTGGGCCGCGAACAGCTCCCAGCAGGGCATGGAAACGACGCGTGCGCCGATTCCAGCGGTCGCCAGCTTCTCTTGCGCCTTCAGGGCGATCTCGACCTCGGAACCCGTCGCGATCAGTACCGCTTGCTCCTTGTCCTTTGCCGGACGCAGCACGTAAGCGCCCTTGGCGCTTAGGTTTTCTGAGCCTGAGTCCGGTTCGCCCGCGATACGGGGCTGCGGCAGCTTCTGGCGCGACGCGGCGATGATACTCGGCGTCTTTTTGGCTTCCAGCGCCGCTTGCCAGCATTCCAGCGCTTCGACCTGGTCGGCCGGGCGGAACACCAGAAGGTTCGGAATGGCGCGCAAGGCGGCCAGATGTTCGACCGGCTGGTGGGTCGGGCCGTCTTCGCCCAGACCGATGGAATCATGGGTCATCACGTGAATGACCCGAACCCCCATCAAAGCGGCCAGACGGATCGCCGGACGGCAATAATCGGTGAACACCAGGAAGGTGCCGGAATAAGGGATTACGCCGCCATGAAGGGCCATGCCGTTCATCGCGGCAGCCATCCCGTGCTCGCGCACGCCATAATGAATATAACGGCCGGCCCAATTGGACGGCGTTAAGGCTTCCATGCCTTTGGTCTTGGTGTTGTTGGACCCGGTTAAATCGGCCGAGCCGCCGACCATTTCCGGGACAATCGGGATCAAGGCTTCCAAAGCTTCGCCGGAGGCTTGGCGGCTCGCCAGCGCTTGGGGCTTGTCGAGCATGGCCTTTTTGGCCGCGCTGACTTTCGTCCCGAAGTCGCCTGGCAGCTTGCCTGAGACGGCCGCTTCGAAGGCGGAAACGGTCTCATTGCCGGCCGCCTTAAGGGAGTTTTTCCAGGCGCCGTGCGTGGCGGCCCCGCGTTCGCCCGCCGCGCGCCAGACGTTCAGAATGTGATCCGGCACTTCGAAGGCGGGATAGGGCCAGGCCAGCTTTTCCCGGCAGGCGGCGATTTCAGCCGCGCCCAAAGGGCTGCCATGGGTTTTCGCCGTGCCTTCCAAAGTGGGCGCACCGAAGCCGATCTGGGTGCGGCAGGCGATCAGCGTCGGCTTTTTGGCCTTTTGCGCGCGCTTGATGGCGGCGGCGATGGCTTCGGGGTCGTGGCCATCAATGCGCTCGGCATCCCAGCCTGCCGCCTTGAACCGCGCCAATTGGTCGCCGCTTTCGGCCACATCCAATGCGCCGTCGATCGAAATAAGGTTGTCGTCGAACAAAACGATCAGCTTGTTCAGCTTCAAATGCCCGGCCAGCGAGATCGCTTCGTGGCTGATTCCCTCCATCAGATCGCCGTCCGAAGCGATGACATAGGTGTGGTGATCAACCAGCTTGTCGCCGAAGCGGGCGTTCATCATGCGCTCGGCCATGGCCATGCCGACGGCGGTCGAGATGCCTTGGCCTAGAGGGCCGGTCGTGGTTTCGACACCGGGGGTGTGCCCGTATTCAGGGTGCCCTGCGGTGATCGAGCCGAACTGCCGGAAATTCTTGATCTGCTCGATCGTCATGGCTTTGTTGCCGGTGAGATAGAGCAATGAATACAAAAGCATCGAGCCGTGACCGGCGGACAGCACAAAGCGGTCGCGGTCGGCCCAATCGGGCGCTGCGGCGTCAAATTTCAGGAATTGCGTGAACAGCACCGTGGCGACGTC
>JBEVJO010000303.1:0-5990 GCA_040510175.1 Caulobacterales bacterium | reverse complement strand
AATTTCCGGCGCGCCGTTGGATTTTGGCGTGTTCGCAAATGAATAAGCGCGTTTGCCAAAAATCCCCGGCACATCGATCGCGGCATACTGGCCGGCGTCAAATTCGATTGCTTTGTCCAATTGAACCCTGACGCTTTTGACGTCGTGCGTAAGATTTTTGGTCTCAACAATCCGGCCCTTGAAATCGCCAGCGGGATGCAAGTGCCGGTTCTCGACGCCCTCAATTTCCAAAACCACATCGCCACGCGGCGCTGCTTGACATGCCAGCACAATGCCGCCGCGCAGTTCCTCGCCAGACAGGATATAAGCGAAGTCCGTCAGCTCACGGATTTTACCTTCCTTCAATTTGCACTTACATGATCCGCAGGTCCCGACCGTACAAGAATGCGGAAACGCAATACCCTGCGCCAACGCGGCCTCAAGGATCGACATGTTCGATTTCGCGTCAAAGGAGACGCCTGAAGGCTTGAGCGAGACACGACTGGTCCGCGGCCCGAACAGGCTTTTGAATGAAAGCGGCATAGTCCTCCCAACGCCCTCGATTGTCTCGGGGGCTTGCATTATTCTGCCGCGGTCAAAGCCGCGTCCGGGCTGCTGTGCGTGGTTCCCTCTGCGAACCAGTCCGGCCAACCCGCAGCCTTATTTTGATTGCGCGCCAGCGCGCGCTCCTCGGGCGTCGCAAAGCGAAGATCCCATTCCTTCAGCGCCGGCTTGATGATCTTCGCGTGCCAAAACGGCGGAAACAAAGCCGCCATGAAGCAGATGAACACGCTCGGCATGCGCACCGATGATGCGTCCGGGCGCAACATGTAATAGGGAATGTATGAATCCAGGTGGTGGTCAGCGTGATTGGTGATTTCAAACGCCACCGGGCGCGTCAGCATTCCGAAATGGTTCCATACGTGGCGGCGGCCAATGGGGCTGCCAACCACCCGTACCTGTCCGTAATGCTGAAAGTAGTTGAACGACTCGATCCAGAAACGAGCCACCACCATGCCCGCTAAAGCGGTCGCAACGGCGACCCAGCCACCTAGCGAGAATAATACAATTTGAAAAATCAGTTGCGCTACAGCCGCCCGGAACGCGCGATGGCGCCAGTTCCAGCGCCCATGACCGCGCTTTACCAGGGCCTCATTCTCGATCCGCCAAACTTCCTTGGTGCTGACGACAACCGCCTTGGGCGTGAATGCATAAAGAGATGTTCCGCGCGTCGCCGTGTCTGAGTCCAACGGCGTCGACACATCAATGTGGTGACCGATCCGGTGGGCGATGCTCCGGCTGGCGTCGAGATAGCAGACCTGGGCATAGGTGCCGATGAACTGCTTGAAGAAACCGCGCTGATGGTAGAGCTCGTGCGTCGCAGACACCAGCGGCACCACCGACATCCAGGCGCAGCTCAATGCGATGCCGGCCAAATCACTGAGCGAGGCGCCGCCTTGGCCGATTTTCCAGGCCGCCACCAGATAGATAATCGGCCCCGTTACGGCGCACAGCCAAATCGGAATGTTCGCCAATTGCCGATTGCGCATGGCGCGCATCTCGAGATCGTCCGGCAGCAGCGTGTCGAGAACGGCAAGCGCCGGTAGAACGATTAAGCCGGTCCACGACCAAGCCCCGCCGGCGAGTATCCCCGCGATGCAGGCGAACTGCGTCAACCACGGGAAATAATAACGCCCGTAATCGGCGACAATCTTCCATTTGCTTTGGCGGCTTCGCATAGCGCTCCCTTCCCGGCCTTGTTTTGGCTTGGCCAGTTGGGCGCATCTTCTCGGCTTCTAGAGCTGACGCCTCAAACTAAAGTATGATAACCTGAATAATGTGCACTGGTTTATCTTCATAACAGCGCCGGCCGAAGCAAGAATTGCTGCGGGCGCGAAATGCCTTCGCACCCGCACTCAGGAGAGCCCCATCATCCTTATAGATCGCATCGCCAATGCTTGAGCCCGATAAATTCCAACCACCGATCATCCGCACCGACTTATTACGGCGCGAACGGCTTGAGAGCGCCCTTCTCAAGAGTATCGAGCGCAACGCGCTGACCTTTATCGTCGCACCTGCCGGCAGCGGAAAATCGGTGCTGATGTCGCAGGTGATGCAAACGATGGTGAACCAGGGGCAGCGCTGCGGCTGGCTCAGCTGCGATCACTTCGACCAGGATCGGCGCCGGTTTTTGTCTTTGTTGCAACTCGTCGTGCAACAGCGCCAAACAGAGCGCTCCGACAAAATGCACCTGTCCGAAGCATGGATATCCGAAACAGACCCGACAGCGATCATTCACGCCGTCGCGGCCGACGGTGAACGCTATGTCTTATTTCTCGATAACTTCCACAATTGCGACAATCCCGAAACCGCCGCGGTCGTCGATGCACTGGTGAGCGAAAGCGGCGGCGCGCTCCATGTCGTCATCACCAGCCGGGTGTCGCCGCATTTGACGGTTGGGCATCTGCGCCTTCGCGGCCTTGTCGGCGAGTTCGACGCAAGCGACCTCGCTTTTTCCAACGCTGAGGCGGCGGAGTTGTTGAAAGAGCACGAGACGCCGGACGCCACCGATGCGCTCAAGCGCATTCTGATGCGCACTGAAGGCTGGGCCGCAGCAGTTCAACTCATACGCATTCTTGCGAAGGGCGGCGCCGATCTCCGGGCGCTCGCCGACAACTTCTCCGGCGCCGACAAGGACATTCGCCTCTTCTTGAATGAAGAGGTGTTTAGAACCCTCGCCCCCGCTACTCAGAATTTCTTGCTCAGGACCGCGCATTTTGAGCGCTTCTCAATCGACCTGGCGCAAGACGTCACAGACATCAAAGACGCTGCAGCGGCCTTCAATGACATAGTCGAGCGTAATATTTTTGTTGTCGCCTTGGACCGCAGCGGCGAATGGATACGGCTGCATTCGATATTCCGCGACTACTTGATCGCCCAGGCGCGATCGCGACCAGACATCGACCATCGCGAAATTCTGCGCCGCGCCGCTGAATGGCACGCCGCCCACCAGGATTGGCCCGCCGCAATCGACTACGCGCTGAAGTCGGAAAACTACGCCCTCGCGGCGCAGTTGCTGGAACAAACCGGTGAAGAGCTCGTTGAGCGCCGAGGCGAAACGGCGCTCTACTCTTCGTTCTGTGAACGTCTTCCAGAAGCAGCGCTCGTCAGTCCCGTCACCCTGTTTTGGATGGTTTGGGCGCAGTTTTTTTCCAGCGATTATGACCGCGCATCTGTCCTTTTGAAGAAACACTTGAAAACCATGCAGGCGCACCCGGAACTCGCGTCAAACGCCAGCCTGTTGCAATTCTTGGTGGCTCTCTTCACGCATCGTTTCAGAGAGGCGACCGCTTTGGGCGCCGCTTGGCTCGCGACAAACACGCACGCCTCCGCGTTTAATCGCGCATGCGCGGCAGGGGGCATCGCGATGGCGCAATACCCACAATTGCTGCTCGGCGCGGCGCGGCAGTCCGTCGAGGTTGGAAGAGATTACGTCTCGCGATCCAACAGCATATACGGAACCGGCTGGATCGTCGCGATTTCAGCGGCAATCTCCCTGGCCTCCGGGCGCGCTTACGACGCGCGGGACGAGATCGAGGCGTATCTCGCAAATACGCCGGCCAGCCACAGCATGCGTGACACCGTCGGTAATTTATTGGCGGAAGCGTATTACGAGCTGGACGATCTTGATGCGGCGCAAAAACTATTGAAGCGCGCGCTTCCCACGATCGCGCGGCACTCAAGCGCCGATTCCGCTTTCGCTGGATGGCGGACCGCCGCGTTTCTTGCTCTGCACCGCGACTCGCCACGCGCCGCTTTAAAAGTCATTTCGGAAGCAAACACAGTCGCCGTACGCCGCTTCGGGCATCACGCTGTGACTATGTTGCACCTTTTGCGTGACGAACTGATTTTGCTTTTGGACGTGAATGAGCGCCGCGCGCTTGAAAACGTCTCGATCTTTGCCAGCGACGCACCTGTCGGCAGAAATGATTGGTGCGCCAGCGCATCGGAGCGCGCCGCCATCATTGATGCGCAGCGCCTCCTTGTCAGCAGCGCACCTCGGCGCGCTATCAACGCCATTCAGCCGATCATTAGCGCCTCAACCGCGGCGGGTCGCTTGCGCGTTTGGGCGGAAGCAGTTTGCATTAAGGCCGTGGCGCTACAAATCGAGGGCGATTCCGACGGCGCCTTGCGTATATTTCTGGAATGCGTCGAGCGCTGTTCGCAACTCGGTCTGCGCCGCACATTTCTCGATCGCGCAACGCTTCTGGCGCCATTGGGGCCGGGCCTTGCACGATATCTTGAAGCGCAAGCCTCTGGCCTATCGGTCTCGTCGCTCTCGCTCTTGCGCAATCTGGCCGAAACAATGCGCCTGCAAATAACTCCGGCGGTTTCAAATCCGGAAAACGATGGAGTTGAAGAGAGCGCGGAAGCCCTCACAACGCGCGAATTAGGGATTCTGTCACTGGCGGCGCAGGGACTGCCCAACGCGGACATCGCCGCGCGGCTTGTCATTAAGCTGCCGACCGTGAAAACCCACTTTCACAACATTTTTTCAAAGCTGGACGTCAAGAACCGCACGGCGGCGATCAACAAGGCCCGCGCGCAAGGGCTGCTTCAGTAGGCGACGCCGCGGCAGCCCATCAATCAGGTTGCTGATCCCAGCGACTTTGGAGTTCGGCGCGGTATTCCGGCGCGGCGACCGCGATCAGCGCCTTGGCGCGATCATCATGGCCAAGGCCGCGTATGTCGGCGGCGCCGTGTTCGGTCACCACCACATCGGTTTCAAAGCGGCTCAGCGAAACAGGCCCGCCGCCGGCGCCCGGTCCCACGATGCGGCTCACGCCTCGCGCACTGGAGGGCAAGGCGATAATGCGCAGACCGCCGCTAATTTTGGCGCCGCGCGCAAAGTCCGACGCGCCTCCAGGGCCGGACATGAACCCCTTGGGACCAAACTCGGCATAAGCCTGCCCCCAAAGGTCCACCTCGATGGCCGAATTAATGGCCACAAAATTCTCGATCGCGCCGATCGCCCGCACGTCATGCGTAACGCGCACCGGCTGAAAGTCGAATTGAGGCCCGCTGACCGCCGCGTACAATTCCTCTGACCCGATAGCGACGCCCGCCGTCACCGCGGCGCCGGACGCGAGCGCGCCAGCCTCGATCAGGTCGAGAATGCCGTCGCCGACCAGACCAGTATGCATTCGCAAATTCCGCCGGGTCGACAGCGCGCGGCAGACCGCCAAGGGCGCCTTGCCCAACCCGGTTTCCAAGGTCGCTCCGTCGCCGACAAATCGTGCGATATGGCTAGCAATAGCGTCACTGACGGCGTCACTGGTTTCACGTGGATTGCCGATCAGTTTCGATTCATGTTCCGTATAAGCGGTGATTTCGGAAAACGGGATGCCCGGCCACCCGCGCACCCGCGGCATCTTCGGATTGATATGCGCGACACGAATTGGAATTTTTTTCCAGATGTCGGGAGCAAAATCGGCGATCGGACCGAAACTGCAAATGCCGTCTTCGTCCGGTGGAGCCACTTGAAACAAAATGGCGTCCAAATCGCTTCGATCCAGGCCGGCGAGAATTTCGGTATAGGTGATTGGCCGAAAATCGACCTGCGCGCCGCCCGTCGCCTTCAATTCCGGCGTCAAAAAGAAAGAGCGGACGCGGATTTGATTGTTGACGATATAGGTGTTGCGATTGACGCCCGGGATAAAAATGCCCGTGATCGTCATCGCCCCCAAGGCGGCGCCGGCCGTGCTCGGCGCCGCGGCGAGAACGGCGGATTCCCCCGAACAGCCATGCACCCAAGTGGCGCCGCCCGACGGCAGCGCCTTATAGATGTCGTCAGGTGAGTATCGCGCCGGCCCCATCGGCGAATCGCCCTATTTTACGTATTTGTGGAAATCCGGCTTACGCTTTTCGTTAAACGCGCGCACGCCTTCTTTCGACTCTTCCGTATCGTAATAGAGCTTCACAGCCTGCAGCGCCATGGAGCTTATGCCGCG
>JBEVJO010000302.1:0-8887 GCA_040510175.1 Caulobacterales bacterium | reverse complement strand
ACTGGGGGCTGACGGCGGCGGGCGTTTGGGCCGAAGCCAAAACCTATCACAAACGCTATGTTGCTTTATGCCAAGAGCGGAATATCAAATAGCCTCAGCAGCGCTTTGCCGCGCTCGACTAAGCGGGCAGGACGTCCGATGCGTCATTCAACAAAATGACGCATGGGTCGCTTCACCGCGCCATCTCTAAAATCAACGTCACAGGGTGTGTGCCGGTTGCCGCGCACGCGGCTGTGTGATTTTTATCTCTACTTGATACGTATGTGAACGATGGTCTTGCTGCCATCTTGACGGATTGATTCGTCTACGCCCAATCTCCTCCCATAAGCCCGCTCCAAAAGCAGGGCACATAATCCAGGGAGGAATTCATGAACATCCGTCCACGGTGCTGGTTGTTGGCGAGCACTGCGCTCGCGCTTGTCGGATTTCCTGCTGCGGCGCAGCAGACAGGCGGTCTTTCTGATATCGTTGTCACGTCGCAGAAACGCAGTGAAAACCTCCAGGATGTTCCCATCGCCGTGACTGCGTTATCATCGGGGGAACTCGCGGGCGCCAATATTGATGGTCAGCTGACGCTGCCGAAGATCACACCCAATCTGAACTTCACCGTCGTCGCGTCATTCGCTTCGGCGTATATTCGCGGCGTCGGCACGCAGTTCGCCAATCCTGGCCTTGAAAGCTCGGTGCCGGTTTATTTCGATGATACGTACGTCCCCCGCGCGGCGGCCGGTATGTTCACCTTCGGCGACATTGAGCGGATTGAAGTTCTGAAGGGCCCGCAAGGCACTCTCTATGGCCGCAACGCCACCGGCGGCGCGATCCGCCTCATCACCAGGGACCCCAAACAGAAATTCGAAGCCGCGGCCTCCGTTACCGGCGGCAGCGACGAGCGCATGGCGATCGAAGGCATGGTCAACATTCCACTGACGGAATGGGCCGCTTTACGTGTTTCCGGCCGCCATGACGAGAATGGCGGGTTTATGAAGAACATCTCGCCAAACGCCGGCACCAATAAATACGTGCCGAAAGATCTCGAAGTCCGGAATGAAGAAATCTGGACGGCGAAGTTGCTCATGACGCCGACCGACAAACTCACCGTCAAGATCTCCGGCGATTATGAACGCAAAGACGGCAACGAAGGCCATACCTTCCAAAATCTGTTCCCAAGTGGTCCTGAGCAGGTTGGTCTTGCGGCGGGCGGCCTTGGAAATACCAAGTTCTACAATGCCGCCTTGGATTTCAATACCTATGAAAACGTAACGTCCTACGGCATCGCGGGCCGCATTGATTACGATCTGGGCGCGGCGACAGTGTCCAGCATGTCGGCCTATCGCCAAAACAACGAATTCAATTGCGCCGATTTGGACGGTACAAGCGCGAACATTCAAGGCTCTTGCGGCAGGCCGCACACACGGCAAATCACGCAGGAATTCCAGATCGCATCGCCGGCGGACCAGCGATTCCGCTATGTGGCCGGCTTGTATTATCTCTATGAGCGGTCGGACTACGATTTCCGCGTCTCCGGCAGCGCTATCGATGCCGGCTTTGGCGGATTGGCGTCGGCGTTCGGCTTGAATGCGCCTCTGGTCTTCGCAAATGAATCCGAAGGCGTATCCACGGATTCTTACGCGCCGTATGCGCAGATCGACTACGACTTCACTGATCAACTGACGCTCACATTAGGCGCCCGCTATACGCACGAAAAGAAGGTCAACCAAGGTAATGTCGGCGGCATTGGCGAAATGACGCCCAATGGCTTCCTGCGCGACGGCACATTTGTAGGGTCGCCGCTTTTCGCCCTCGGCCTCAGTCCAACGCCGTTCTGCGTCGCGGACGGAGAGACGTTGTGCGAAGAGCTGAAAGAATCGCTGACGTCCAAGAAGTTCACGCCGAAGGCGACCATCAGCTACAAACCGAATGACGATTTGATGGTATACGCGACGGCAAGCCGCGGCGTGAAGAGCGGCGGCTTCAATCTGCCGGCGTTCGGCGCCGTCGATGCGGTGCAGCCCGAAACGCTCGACGATTTTGAAGTGGGTTGGAAATACCAAGCCGGCGCGATCCGCTTCAACGGCGCCGCCTTCTATTACGACTACAAGGATCTGCAAATTCAGATCACCGACCAAACCACGGGCGGCACCCGCGTGAAGAACGCGGCCGGCGCCGAGGTGATGGGCGTGGAAGGCGATTTGACCTGGGTGCCCAACGATGCTTGGGAGTTTGGCCTGGGCGGCGGCTACCTTGACACCAAATACAAAAACTTCATTGGCGATGCTTACACGCCTTGCGCGGACGTGCCGGGACTGTCGGCGGACACCCCGGAAGAAATCGCGGGGAAAGCTGCTGCGATCTTCGCGTGCGCCCCAACAGCTGTAAATCCAACCGGCACCAACGGATTGGGTCTGGCTTTGGTCGGCGGACGGGATCTGTCGGGCAACAAGCTGGTCAACGCACCAAAGGTGTCTGGTTATCTGCGCAGCACTTACACGGTGCAGCTTGCCGATATGGGCGCAGGCGATAGCGGCCGTCTCCAGTTCAGCTCCATTCTGAGCTACCGTGCGAAGGCCTATTTCGATCCCGCTAATAATTTCGAGGACAAGGATCGTGTCTTGCTCAGTGCGCGGGCGCAGTGGTTCTCGGCGGACGACAAACTCTCGCTGGCTGTTTATGGCGAAAACCTCACCGGCAAGAAATATTTCGTCAGCCGGCCGGCGCAATCGACTGGCGGTTGGCAAACGCCCGCTGCGCCGACTCAAGTCTTCGTTCAGTTGAGCGCCAAGTTCTAAAGTAGGAACGAGCGCTACCAATGAAAATGCTTTGGCCGGTCCTTCGGGACCGGCCATTTTCTTGTCAGGAGGGGATAGGCAGATCCAGCGGCGTGAGGTCGCCCTTCAGCGCCTTCATATGAGCCATGCGCGACATGGCGCCGATTTGTCCGATCAGCGGCTTTGTGGCGACCAATTGAAAATGAGCGAACAAATCCGCTTCGCTCTCCCACAATTCGTTGATGCGGATCAGACGCGGGTTATCGATGTCGATACTAAATTGATACTTCACGCAGCCCTTTTCCGTGGCGGTTTCCTTGGCGGCGGCGCTGAGCAAGGGCAGCAGCTTTTTGAGGGCTGCGTCGTCATTGGCTTCCATGGCCGCATCAATCACAATCATGTTCGCTCCCGTTCGGCATCTGTGCCGTTTTTTAGCTGAGCAATCGAGCGCGGAGGCGTAGCGCGGTCAAGCGTTGATTATTTCTAAGGGTCGGGCGGATTGTATTTCTGCACGAAGGTCATCGCCGCTTCGAGCATCGCCAAACGGGTTTCGCTGGTGGAGAGCCAGTGGTCGCCGCCTTTCAGCGTCACGAATTCCACCGGCTTTCCTAGGCGGCGCAGCGCTTCTGCCATTTCCACGCTTTGCTTAAACTCAACAACCGTGTCGTCCTTGCCGTGGATTAAAAGAACTGGCGCATCGGCGCGCTCGGCGAAACGCCGTGGCGAGACGTCGGTCAGATTCCGGCCTTTGCCGATTTCCTTGTTCAGTTGGCGGCGCCAAGTCTGGTCATAAGCGCTGACCCGCATGGCGTCATTGTACAACATCTGCAGATCGCCCACGCCGGCAAAGGAAACGGCGCATCGATAGAGACCCTGCTGCAGTGTGACGCCAGCCAATGCAGCGTAACCGCCATAAGACCCGCCCATGATGCAGGCCCGTTTGGGATCGACCACGCCCTGTTGGGCAAGAAACGCCAGGCCGTCGGAAATGTCCGTCTGCATTTTGCGGCCCCATTCTCCGTCCCCTGCATTCTGGAACGCTGCGCCATATCCGCTTGAGCCGCGGAAATTCGGCTGCAGCACGGCGTAGCCGCGAGACGCGAAAGCCTGTGCCCACCAATCGAAGCCGGGATAATCGCGCGCTGACGGACCGCCATGAGGCAACACGATCACCGGAAGGTTTTTAGCCTCGCGTCCTGGGGGAAGGGTGAGAACGGCGTTGATATCGAGACCATCGGCCGCTTTGTAGGCGATCAGCCGCATCGGTCCGACTTGCGACTCTCTCATGGGATAGGAATAACCCAGATCGACCGCGCTTTTTGACGTATAGTCAACGAGCCACCAAGTGACGGGATCACTTGGCCCGTCGGTGCGCACGATTAACCGATCGAATGAAGCGTTCCAGTCGATGAGCTCGACGCGGCGGCCCGGAAACGCGCGCTGCGTCGCCGCCATGACCTTTCCATATTGGGGATCGAAGAAGTTATAAGTGAAATCGTCTCCATTCGCTCGATGGCCAATGACGCGCCTTGTGCGATTGTCCGTAATGATGCTCGTGTAATTTTCGGCGGGCAGGAACTCCGCTGCCGGGCCGCCACTGAGCGGCACATCATATAGACGATCCTCTCCCGTGGATTCATCCTCGCGGCTATAGATCAAGGACTCGCCGGTCGGACCAAAACCTTCAATATCAATGCCACCGCGAGGATTTTTCTCGGCCGCTATGACGCCGCTTTTGGGGGTGCTGATGCGCCAGTCCCCATAACGGGAATTGAAGTCAAGCGTCGCGGCGTCTTGACCATCGAGTCCGACCAGCCATGTGCGATAGCTGTCGTTTCCGTCCGCGCGGCGAGCGATCAGTTTGGATGCCTGCGTGAGCAGATCAACTTCGTAAAGAACAGGATTGGTTTCGGCCAAATATGCGTCGCCCTTGTTTTTGTCGTACGTCATCCCCCCAAAATAGCCGTACCAGCGTCCATTTTTTTCGTTCAGTCCATAAAAGCCGCGAATGCCGCCGCCGACCATTTTATTTTTTTGAAACACAACCCAAGGGGCTCCGCCGCCGAGTGGGACGACCATCATCACCTGGGCTTCGGTCTTCATCGCCGTAAAGCCGACCCCCAAGTCCATTGTGCTGCTTGACCGTAGAAGAACCTTATCTTCGCCAGCCCAATACAAGCCCCAGACTTTCATGTCGCCAACCGCTGCGTTGAGCAGCAATTTTTTATCCTTATCGAACACCATCAGTTGGCGTTCAGCCTTCACGACGCCGACAATTGCGATGTGGTCTCCTGAAGGAGAGATGGCGGCTCGTTCGAACCCTGGCAGATTGCCGTACAGGCTGAGGGGCGGCGGCTCAGCAAAGGAGGGCGGCGCGGCGCTGACATGCGCCACCATGACTAGAACGAGAGCGCGTAAAAAGCGTGCGAATGTGGCCGTCATGCCAAGTTCCCCCCGCCCACACATTAGCGGGATCGGAGAAAGACGAAAGAGCAAGGACCGGAACGCTACGACCCGGAATGGGTAGGTGGAACCTGTCGACATCTCAATCGTTTACTCAGGGCAAAGTTCGCGGAGGCGGACGCAACAGAACGAGAAACACGATGATACGCGTGCATAAATACATGATGAGCGCAGCGATAGCGTCGATGCTGGCTTTATCCGCCTGCGGCACGAGCACAACGGACAGAGCGGCATCTGGGGCGTTAATCGGCGCGGCGGGCGGGGCCGCTATCGGATCTGCGAGCGGCAATACTGGCAAAGGCGCCATTATCGGTGGCGCGGCGGGCGCTGCGGCCGGCGCCGCGACAAATGAGCGTGACGTCAATCTGGGTAAACCAGTATGGCGCGATAAATGCGTTGAATATTATCGCGACGGTAAGTGCGCAAAATACGAATAGAGAAGCTTGAGGACGACCGAAAAGCGCGCTGCAACATGCGGCGCGCTTTTTGTGTGCGTGCTGGCTTACGGTGTTGCGTAGAGAAATGTAGCGCAAACCGCCTCGGCGCTCGTGGGCGGCGTTTTTCCCGTAAAGGGCACCAGCCAATTGTTCCGGTCACTATCGCGCACGATCGCGATATAGGTCGCGGCTTGATCGCCGTCGCCGCAGATTTTCTGCGCCGCAGGATCGCTCGAGATCGTCGACTCGATGCGGCGCAGTTCGATGGTGAAATCATCCGGTGGATTTTCGCCATACAGCGTCTGGCCGACAATACCTGTCACGTCGGGCGTCGATAGCGTCGTGGTCTTCAGGGTTTGACCCTTGGAAAAAACCAATTGCCCGGCGTCGATCGTCACATCGCCGGTAATGCCCATGGCGGTGTTCGAGGTCGCGGAGAATTTGCCGGAGAAGCTTGGCGCGGGCGCCGCGGCCTCCACGGCAATTTCCGCAGGCGACGATGGCGTGGGCGCTCTGTCACAGGCAACGAGCGTCAGAAGAAACGAGAAAACAAGCGCGCGCATGAAAGCCTCCGTCTCGTAGCATGTTGAACGGGCGGAATCTGTCAAGTCGAGCGCCATTGCTTTGCGCCGATGCTCGCGCAGTGCGCTGGCCTATTTTTTGATGAAGTCCAGCAAGTCCGGATTGATGATCTCCGGATACGTAGTGCACATGCCGTGCGGCAAACCCGGATATGTTTTCAGCGTGCCTTTTTTCAAGAGTTTGATCGCGGCGCGGGCGCTGGCGTCGATCGGCACGATCTGATCGTCCTCGCCGTGCAAGAGCAGAACCGGAATGGTGATTTTCTTGAGGTCCTTGGTGAAGTCGGTTTCGGAAAAGGCTTTGATGCAATCATAATGGCTTTTGATTGAGCCCATCATGCCTTGACGCCACCAATTCAATTGCACGCCTTCGGAGACTTTGGCGCCCTCGCGATTGTAGCCATAAAACGGAACGGGCACTTCCTTGTAGAATTGCGCGCGGTTCGCGGAGAGTTGTGCGCGAAAACCGTCGAACACCTCCATCGGCAGACCGCCGGGATTTTTATCGGTCTTCAGCATGAGTGGCGGCACCGCGCCGATGAGCACCGCCTTGGCGACGCGCGCACTGCCATGTTTACCCAGATAGCGCGCGACTTCGCCGCCGCCGGTGGAATGGCCGATCATCACTGCTTTTTTCAAATCGAGCGCGTCGAACAGGGCCGCCAGATCATCGGCATAGGTATTCATCTCGTTGCCGATCTCGGTCTGCGTGGAGCGGCCATGGCCGCGGCGATCGTGCGCAATGACGCGGTATCCTTTCTCAAGAAAGAATAGCATCTGCGCGTCCCAATCGTCGGCGCTGAGCGGCCAGCCGTGCGAGAACACGATGGGCTGGCCCTTGCCCCAATCCTTGAAGAAGATTTTAACGCCGTCTTTGGTGGTGATTTTCGGCATGGCTGCACGCCCCAATTCAGCTTCGACGCCGCACCTTAATGGGACCTACACTCAGAAACGATCAAAATCGCTCAATTTTGGCCGTTGTGCATGTTCTGCCTGCACGCAGAGCGAGAGCTGCGCCGTCCATGATTGTCGCGCCGTTGCCATTTTGTTAGTGTCACGACGCCCGACATTTCCTCCGCCATTCCGCTTCACAGGTCATCCATGCCGCCAAAAGACCGCGCCAGCGCTTTGCTGGAGGGACCAATTCTTGCGTCCTTAATGAAGCTGGCCGTGCCCATCGTACTCGCGAATGTACTGCAATCCGGCTATCAGGTGATCGATGCGTTCTGGGTCGGCCGCCTTGGCGGCGCAGCCGTCGCCGCCGTGTCCGTGACGTTTCCAGTGGTCTTTCTCAGTATCGCTTTGGGGTTCGGCCTCGCGATCGCGGGCTCGACGCTGATCGCGCAATATTTCGGCGCGCGCGATATGGCGATGGTCGATAAGGTGGCGGCGCAGACGCTGCTGATGGTGGCCGGCGTGTCGCTCGTACTCGGTGTGCTCGGCTATATAGTTGCGCCTGCTTTGCTGAAAATGATGGGCGTAGGCGTCGACGTCTATGACGGCGCACTCGGCTTCATGCGCGTGTCGTTTATAAGTCTCGTGTTCAATTTCAGCTTCTTTACATATCAGTCGATCATGCGCGGCGTGGGCGAAACCACGACGCCGATTTATATCGTCGCTGGCACCGTGGCGTTAAATTTCGTAATCGACCCGCCGCTGATTTTCGGTTGGGGGCCGATCCCCGCCATGGGCGTCATGGGCGCCGCCATCGCGACGCTGATTACGCAGATCCTCGCGGCGGCAACCGGCATCTTCATTCTACTGCGTGGCAAATACGGCGTGAAACTGACTTGGGCGGCGTTGAAGCCCGATCCGGCTTTCATCAAGCGCGTCTTTTTTCTCGGTCTGCCGGCGTCCGTGGAAATGTCAGCCCGGGCGCTCAGCGCTTTTGTGCTGACCTTCCTGATCGCCAGTTTCGGCACATTGACGATCGCGGCGTACGGCGTCGGCTCAACCGTGCTGCAGGTCGTCGTCATTCCCGCCATGGGCTTGTCGATGGCGATCTCTGCATTGGTCGGTCAGAATATCGGCGCGGGCAATATCGAACGCGCGTCCCGCATCGGCCGGCTTGGCGCCTTGCTGGGGTTTTGGACGCTCACGGGCATCGGCGTGCTGGTGTTTATTATCGCGCCCTGGGTCGTGGCCTTCTTTGTGCCCGAAGATAAAGCCGTCATCGCCGAGGGCGCGGTGTTCCTGCGCATCATGGCGCTGGCCTGGGGCTGTATCGGCGCCATGATGGCGTTGACGGCGGTCTTGCGGGCGTCCGGCAACATGGTGATGGCGATGGTCATGACAATGGTGTCGCAATGGGCGATTCAGTTTCCGCTGGCTTACGTTTTGTCGAAGCACACGAGCTTGGGCGCGGACGGGCTTTGGTGGGCGTTTCCGATAACCAACGTGCTGAGCGTGCTGATCGCGATGGGCATCTACGCCAAGGGGGACTGGAAGAAGACCCGGCTGCTCGACGAGGATGAAAAGCTGGCGGAGAAAGTGGCGGAGGAAATTCCGTCCTAGGCGCCGCCTGCGCGCGCAGCGCTGCTGAGCGCCAATTGGGCGCGGATTTGGTCGGCCACGGCCGCCTGACTGTAGGGCTTGTCGAACGTCGCCGCGATCGTGGGGCAGGCGGTCTTGGCGTCTTGCA
>JBEVJO010000301.1:0-9302 GCA_040510175.1 Caulobacterales bacterium | reverse complement strand
GTCCAATCTTTTCAAAGCATTTCCTAGAGAATGGACCCTTCTTGTCGTGACATGGCTTGGTGCTATCTGTTGCAGACGATCTGTTGAGCGGGACGATTTAATCCAGAAGGTCATGGCTGGTACTCTCGTCAACCTGCGCAACACCAAAGTGCTCGTCATCGACGACAATCCGCACGCTCTGGAAATCATTTCGCAGGTGCTGGTGGGGTTTGGGATCGCGGGCACGCAGCGCTGCGATTCGGCGCCGTCCGCCGAGCGCTATATCCAAAGCATTCAGTACGACCTGATCATGACGGATGCTGAGATGGTCAACGAAGCAGGGCTCGATTTTACCCGCTTTATCCGGTCCCGACCGTCGGCCTACAATTTTTCTACGCCGATTATCGTCACGACGGGCTGCCCCACATTGGAAAAAACCGCCACAGCGCGCGACAATGGGGCCAATTTTGTCTTGGCCAAACCAATTGTGCCGCAGACGCTTATGGACCGCATCCTCTGGATTGCGCGCCACACACGGCCATTCGTCGCTTCGGAAACCTATGCGGGCCCAGACCGCCGCTTTCGCAATGTGCCGCTGCCTGAGGGGCTCGAAGATCGCCGCGAGGAAACTCGACGGCTGATCGCAGAGCCGACGCGCGCAATGGCGCAGGATGAAATTGATTCCCTTTTTTAAATTTTTGGTTTCGCGTACATGCCGATCATAAGAATATTTACGCCGGAAAACCGGCTCGCGCGGATCTTAAAAGACGCGGGGGGACTGACGGTCGATGAGCTTGTCGCCGCGGCTGAAACACGGGTCAGCGCACTACAGTCTCGGTTGGCTGCCGCGGTTGATGAAGACCTTGCGAAAATTCTCGCGATCGGACGGCAGCACGAAGCCGCTATCTTTGCCGATGGAAAAGCGCTCGGCGACGCCGCACTCGCTGTGGCGGAGTTGGCCGGCGCCATCGACTGCCCGGAAATTGGCGAGATCGCGCGCGGCATCCGCATCATGGTTGAAGGTCTGGTCGACCACGGCGTTTGGCATTCCGGCGCCTTGGGCGCCCACTTAGAAGCCCTCGCGCTATTGTCTCAGCACGAAGGCGAAGAGAATGTCGACTTCACGCCATTGCTTTTGAACTTGCGTGCGGTTCGTTTGAAAATTGGCTTGGCGGATTGACGCAAACGTACGTGGTCAGAACACTTCAGATGGGATTTTGAAATACTCTTGATAGCGCGAGTACGCCTGCCGCGCGCGCTTCACCGCGGCGTCTGGACCCGAGCTAAGTTTGTGAGCCGGCCTCGCGTCACGAGGATTGCTCGCGAGATATTCCGCCATGGCGGCGCGGCCAGATTCACTCAGCTCAAGGTCCAAATGCCGATACATGGCATCGATTGCCGCCATGGGATCCGAAACCAGATCCTTGTATAGCATATGATAGATGCGGTTCTCCGGAACGACTCCGGCTTCTAGCTGGTCAATTACAACGTCCAGACGCCGCGCGGACAAAACCGGATCTGTGACGTATTCGAACGATCCGCCTTTAAAAGGCTGATCGCTCCGCCCCCATTGAATGGTCCCAATCAGGCTCACCGTCGACGCCAAGGCGCGCAGCGGATCACGGTGCGGCCAAACAAACCGTGCGTCAGGATAAACTGTAAGCAGTTCTGGCAAGCGATCGAGATGTATTGGATCTTTTAAAGTCCAATGTTTGCGGGGGTTTTTCCATTGCAACAGTTTCAGTACCCTGCGGTGATAGCGGAGCGCCGGCATCGGGCTCTGCTTCGCCATATAGGAATCGTAAGCCGCCGCTTGACCAAGGCTGCCAAACCAGGATGGCGCCATGAAATTGAGCCCGAGAATTTGGCAGTCTTCCATTGGCACATAACCAGAGAACTCGTGCATGGACACAATCGACGGAGTGACACGGTTCCACTGGTCAATGAGCTTGTGCGCTTTTTCAATCCGGGGATCGGTAAGATAGGTTTCCTTTTCCGGCGGCGGCGCCGGAAATGTCGCCTCCCATTGCATCAGAGCGCCATTGTCGGGATTGGAAGCGAGAAAATTGATCAGGAACGACGTGCCGGAACGTCCCTGCCCCACCACGAAGATCGGCTCGCGGATTTCTTGGTCGTCTATTTCCGGATGCCGCTTGTACCAATCTTCGATCTGGAGGCGCGCTTCCAGCAACTGCAATAATTCGGAACGGGTGCGTATCCGCCCCATAAGGTTCAGCGCGGCGTCCTCTTCAAATGATTTGACCAACACCTGAAACGGTTCGCGCCAGTCGTCCGCGCCAAAATCGCTGAGCCCAGTTGCGCGCATTGCGGATTCAAGCAGCGACGCTTCATCCAGCGGCACAACGCCGCTGATGTTCATGCAATAGCCTTCTTCGTTGATCCGTTGAACCCATTCAGGACGCGGCGGCGGCGTCCACCCCTGGCGATGATCGGTCAGCTCGTCTTTCGGATCGCTCATGCTCCACTGATCCCTTTAACACTGTCGGCAAGGCCGACAGCATGAATTAAATCCGACGCGATGCGGAATCCGGAGTCCGAAAGAATGACCGGCGCAAATGGCAATCAGATGCGCCGGCCAGTTCCTTTAGTATTGCATACTCGCCCGAACGCCCCAGGTGCGTGGCCGGCCGACGACCTGGAAGCCGAGGAGACCGCCGGTCGCTTCACCGGTGGTGATGTAATATTTATCCGTCAAGTTTTGGCCGTAGACGGATAGCGACAAGCGTTCATCCTCAGAGCGATACGTGACCAGTGCGTCGACCAAAGCGTATTTGCTTTGCGCCGCAATCGGGTTGTCGACCGGGCTGGTCGCCATGGAGCTGCGATAAGTCACGTTGCCGCCGAAGGTCAGCGAGCCTTGGTCATTGTTAAGCGGCAGGCGATAGTCGGCCGCCAAATAGCCGGTCACTTTTGGCGCATATTCCTTGCGGATGTCATGCAAATCGGTTGGACCAAAGCCGAGGTTCTTGATGTCGTGCCCGTATTTGGAATCCAGCAAACCGATATTCGCGGTCAAGGTGAGTGCGTCGATTGGTTTAAAGGTGTTTTCCAGTTCTGCGCCCCACATTTTTAGATTTTCGCCGTTGACGACGCGCTGGATCGGACCGGGCGCGCTGTCGACTGCGATGATCTGAATATTTTTGAAGTCGTAATGGAACACCGCAAGGTTCGAGGTCAAACGGCCGTCCATCCATTCCGATTTCAGGCCGCCTTCGATCGAATCTAGGGTTTCCGGATCATAAACATTCATGCCTGATACGGCGGGTGCATCGCCGTTAATGCCGCCCGAGCGGTAGCCGCGCGAGAACTTGATATACGCCATGGCGTCATCGGTCAGGTGGTATTCGGTGCCGACGTCGAAGGTGAATTTCTTGAACTTTCCGGTGATGTCGCCGAACACGCCGGTGGTTACGGGCGCCGGGACCGAAATCTGAGGTTTTTTATCCCGGGTGTAGCGGCCGCCAGCGGACCCGCTCCCTTTGCTGGTGAGGTCGTAGCTGGACTGTGCGAAGATCGCATAGCTCGACGTGTTCTGACGCCGCTGGCTGGCGATGCCCGGCACGCCGGCGAACGGCGGCGGCGCGCCGAACAGCACGCTGTTCAGCGTCAATTCTTGGAACAGATTCCATTTGTATTTCAGCAAATAGGTGCCGACCACATAGGACAGCGGCCCGTTGCCGTTGCTGGCGAGCCGCAATTCCTGACTGTACTGATTCAGCTTGAAGCGGCGGTCGGTCGCCTCCAGGAGTGAAATGGATGAAGCGTCCACGTCGGTCCGGTTGATTTGATTTACGTGGCGATAGCCCGAGACGGAGCTGAGGGTGACGTTGCCCAGATCCCAATCCATGTTCAGGGCCAAACCGCCGGTTTTGCCTTCGTTCGGCTCAGTGAAATTGGACGAATTCTCGTGCTTGCCGAGCGGAGTACAAACGCCGAATACGGAGCAAAGAACCGGCACTGGCTGACGCGGGCCTTGCGCCGTTGCGTTCGGCGTCAGGCGGATATTGGCCTGTTCTGAATTATCCTTGGTGTAATCGCCGGTCAGATAAGCGGTGAAATTATCGTTCGGCGTATACATCAAACCAAGACGGCCACCCCAGGTGTCGAGATCGCCCATGCCTTCGCCAGTGAAGGTGTTCTTCACATAGCCACCACCCTTGGTGTAGAACGCCGAAGCCTTAGCGGCCAAGACATCCTGAACGAGTGGGCCTTCGACCGCGCCTTTGACGCGCATCAGATTAAAGCGCTCATAGGAGACTTCAGCGCGCGCGCCGAATTCGCCGGTCGGACGCTTGGTGCGGATATTAATGGCGCCGCCGGGAGAATTCCGGCCTTGCAGCGTGCCCTGTGGGCCGCGCAGCACTTCAACTTGTTGCACGTCGAACAGATCCACCATCGAACCGTTGATGTCGGTCAGGTACACGCCATCAATGCTGATCGCGACGGGCGAATCCTGGCTCGGTTCCTGCGCGCGATTGCCGATGCCGCGGATATAAGGCGCGATATTGTTGGGATTAACGCTGACCGCTTGCAATTGCACGTTCGGCGTAATGGTGCCGACCTGGTCCAAACGCGCCATGTTGTTGCGCTCAAGCGTTTCGGAACTGACGGCGGTGATGGAAATCGGCACGTCCTTCAGCGATTCGTCGCGTTTCCGCGCCGTAACGATGATCTCATCCAAAGAGCCGGCGGTGCGCGCGCTCTGCGGGGCGCTTTGCGCATAGGCGGCAGGGGCGGCCGTGACCAACACTGCAAGCGCACAACTGCTCGTTAGAAAATGTCTCATTTTATCCTCCCTTTAGGGCCCGTCCTCTCTGGGAGAACCCATGGTCGCCGCTTATTTGCGGCTGATCCTTTTAAAATCAATGCATTATACGCAGTCTTACCATCCCCGATGGGACCGCAAGAACGTATACGACTGACAAAGAATGCATTATTTAGCGCGCCGCGCAAGCGTATTTGCCGCGCGAACACATAATGTAGAGACCCTGTGGCGCCTTCGCCGCCGACGAAGCTTTGCCGCGGCGCGATAGCGGCTAGTGTCTAGCTGCGCCCTGGCTACCAAATAGAAATCTGGACAAAACTGATCAGGATTTAACGCCCCCGAGGCGGCGCGCGGCTTTCACTTGTTTTGGCTTCATAGCTGCTTCGCGACGACTCTCAATCTTGCCGAGTTCTTGTCCGAAGCGGTCAAAAATATCGAAGTGTGCGCGTACTGCACCGGAAAAGTCCCCAGACGCCAGATGATTAAACATGGCCTGAGGGAGGTCAGTCGACAAACTGATCTCATAAAACAAAATGATCCGTTCAATTCTGTGCAGAGATCGCCGAATGATGTCCAACGCCTCTGCATTTCCTGCAGCGCCATACGCCGTCAGGAAGAACTCGTTCGAATGTGTCAGAAACTTGTAGCCATCCTTGTCGAGCTTCATTTTTTCCATATGCGCCAATGCCCGCTTCATCTTGTCGAGGTCGCGGGAATGTATATTTGGCGCGGCCCAGCTGAACGTCGAGAGCGCGACAACTCTGTAAATCGCAAAAACTTCCATGGCTAAGCTGACATTGAGAGGGCTGACGATTTTCGACTTGTTCGGCGGCATATCCACCAATCTTTCGGACGCCAATTGCACCAGCGCCTCACGGATGGGGCTTGTCGAAACGCCGTAGCGCGCCGCTAGATCTGTATCGCGAATGGGCTCACCCGGTTTTAACCTGCAGGTGATGATGTCTTTGCGAATTCGATCAAGAACGGACTCCTTGAGGGATGGAAATTCTTTAATCTGCGCCATTCAAGGAATCCCCCGAGCCCCGCGCAAAGGATGAGACCGCGCGTTTGCGCATTCATGAGGCCGCTCTTTAAAATGTTCAAGCCAAGGCCGCCCAGAGAGCAACGTTTCAAGACCTGCGTACGCTGTGCGCGCGAACCAGCCTGAAAAACCGCCGTTGCCACACGCATCAGATTATGCATTCTTGGCGAAGATAAAAATATAACATGCTGGACCCGCGTTACGTGCGAGCGACGGCAGGAGGAACACAAGGTGAGTGGGCAATCGTCTTTCCCGTCTCCATCGGCCATGGACGCAAAGGTTGCGACTGAACATTCATGGGCGCGCCTGCCGCTGAAAGCGGACGATTACTTCCTGTCAGCGGACAATCCGCTCGCCACCGCCGATCAACGCGACCTCGAAATCGAAGCGCTCGAAATCATTCAGGCGCCCGCTGTGAAGCAAGCCAAGGAGGTAGCGCGGGGCCGATGGAAAACCATCATTGCCAGTCTCCATCCCGATGAGGAAGCGTGGACTCGGTTCGACGCTTTTCTCGACGAGTTTATCTATCACTACACGTTGAAAGCCTTGAACTCAGACCCGAACTATCCTCGGGTGGTGCGCTACAACATGCTGCCGCACACTTGGTTCGGCCGCTCGATTCCTGGGACACGACAAGGCGGCGGCGACAATTGGGACAATGCCTATGCGTTGATTCCGGTTGAGCATGGCGCCAGTTACGAAATCGAGGTTCAGAGATTTTCTCCTGGTCCGGTCGATGTCACATGGTCATTGATGGGCAATCTGATGCCGACAATGACGCTCGCCGTCTTGGAGGGGCGTGACATGGTCGCGGGGGCTGACGGGCGCTTCATCGTGACGGTGGATGAAAAGCCCGCCGGCGGCCGCGCCAATCATATTCAGACGCAACCGGATGCACGCTACATCTTCATTCGCGAAACGCGCGGCGATTGGAAGCAAGTGTGCGCCGCCATTCGAGCTAAACGACTTACCAAACCTCGGATGCCGCCGCTTACGCAGTCCGAGCTGATCGCCCGCGCCGCTCGCTACGTAACCGAAGAAATTGCGAATACCTTTTGGTGGCAGGCAATCCTTGCAAATACGCCGGTCAACGCCATGACGCCGCCCGCCGGCATCACTGGCCTGGGCGGACTCGTCACCCAGCAAGTCAGCTTCGGTAGGGCCCGGATTGCGGACGACGAGGCGATGGTTGTAACGGTCACCGGCGGCGGCGCGGCTTATTATAGCTTCGGTCTTTACGATTTTTGGTTCAATTCGTTGGACTACGCAAACCACTCCAGCACTATGAATAATTGCCAAGCCGCCACGAATTCGGATGGCTCGACGACCTACATACTCGCGCATCGAGACCCGGGCCTACACAATTGGCTGGATCCCGCTGGGGTCCGCAGTCTGCTGCTCGTCCAGCGGTGGCAGGAATTGCCGAGAGAGTCTTCGACACAGGCGCCTGTCAGCATTGAAGCCTCAGTCGTCAAACTGTCCGCATTGCAAGATGCATTGCCTGCAAACGTCAGTAGGGTGACGCCGGAAGAGCGCCGCGCCCAATTGGAACGCCGGCGCGTCGAACATGACTTGCGATTTGCACACTGAAACGAGGGAATTTTGTGTCGGATCTTTTGAAGGGCGAAGCAACGCGCAATGCGAACGGCGCACCCACCGACCCTGATCATCGGCAAGTTATGGCGGCGCTCTTGCGGTTGATGCAGAGAGAAGTGACTGACACACTGCTGCCCGAAATCAGCACACAATATCCGACCTACGTCGCAAATTTGATGGCGCAGATGCTGGGTTTCATGGCGGATTGGACCGCTGGCGCTCCGTATGAGGATGTCGAGACCGCCCGGCGGGCGCTTGCCGATCAATTGGCCGGATTCGAGGGCAGCCTGCCATCATTGACTCCGGATTTCGACGATACTTCCGGAGCCGATACCGTCTTGGCGCAGCGTCTGAACGCGCTGGCGAAAACCGACCAATCCGGCCTTTTGGCCTCGATCGTCCCCGCGGTCGCGGCGGCAAGCGATAGGCTGTATACGGATCAATCACGCCGGCACGCTGAAACGGGCCTCGCAGAACGGGAATTCCTGGCGCGAGTGGATATCGATATAACGCCGGCGTTGTTTGATCGATACGCAAGAGAAAAACTTGGAATCACGGATGACGCTACGGCGAACGTCATCAAGATTCCCGGAGGACATTCAAAAGATACGTTTTTGATTGAGTTTAAAAGCGGCCGGGAAATGATTATCCGCCGCGACTTCCCGTTCGGTCCCGTCGAGACGTCCGCGCCGGACGAATTCACCCTGCTAAGCCGCCTCCACGCCCGCGGCATACCGGTTCCGCGCCCGCTCGCTGCCGAGTACGATCGCCAATATCTGGCCCAGCCCTTTCTGGTGGTCGAGCGCGTTCAGGGCCGCGACGGCCATGAAACTGGGCTCAATGACGCCGCGGCGGGACGGAAAATCTGCGTAGAGCTTGCTCGCTTGCTGGCCAAGCTGCACAGCTACGATCCTATCGATCTCGGTTTGGCGCCCGTGCGCGGAGACCCGCAATCGGCGGTGCGCGCGTACCTGGAATCCTGGCGGTCCTGGTGGCGCAAGAACCAGCCGCACAATTCTTCACTTCTGGAAGCAGGCTTCGCCTGGCTCGAGCGCAACGTGCCGTCCAAATTCGAACGTGTCGTGACAATCCACGGGGACGCGCGGCCCGGCAATATGCTGTTTCAAGATGGCGAGGTCACAGCGCTGCTGGATTGGGAGTTTTTCCATGCGGGTGATCCGGCTGAAGACCTTTTGTACGCCAAGATCTATGTCGAGCCTTTCATCAAGTGGGACGACTTCATCGCGGAGTACCAAGCTGCGGGCGGCGCCAAATTTAGCGCTGAAAGCCAGAATTATTACGACGTCTTTGCGACATTGCGAAACGTCATCTGCACCGAGACGGCGTGGGGCGGCTATATACGAGGCAAGTATCCAGCTTTCAAGCTGGCCGCTCAGGGGGTCGTCTACAAACGCATGCTCGCCCACGCGCTGGCGAAGAGTTTGCAGACGGTGCCGTGGTGACGGCTCGAACAAATTGCAGCGCAAACTGAAAACGCGGAATAGAAATAAGGGAGGCAGACGTGACGTCGACCTATAGCGCGCCAAAGCAGCGCTGGACGCCGAGTCCGCGGCCCGACTGGGTGTCGAAGGTCAATGCCGAAGGCGAGTGCATGAACCTTTCCGGCGTCGTTCCGCTGGATGAAAATTCGCTCATCGCCTCGGCGGCCGCGACTACCGGCCTGTCTGATTTCGGCGCGGATGACTGGCGCGAGCCGTTTCGTGTTCTTCTAAAATCGCTTGAAGAAGAAGCCGATTTGAATTTGATCGGACGCCTGCGCACACGCTGCGAAATTTTGCAATTGCTCGAAGCGCGTTTGCAAATCGAGGATTGCTATAAACGTCACCCCGAAATCGACAATGAGATCATAGCCAAACCTATTATCATTCTCGGCCAGGG
>JBEVJO010000300.1:0-4803 GCA_040510175.1 Caulobacterales bacterium | reverse complement strand
CGGAGCAATCGCTGAAGCGGATGATCGATTGGGACGCCAGCAACCCCGAAGCCAAATTCGGCAAGCACGTCTATTCGCTCGAACAATTCGGTCTAACAAACGATGGCATAGAGCGTGACTTCGCGCCCTACATTAAGTTCCTGCGCGAGCATAAGCTCGGCGCTTAAGGCATCAGGCTGCGGGAATCAAATAACGCGCCTCGGCCTCTTCCGGCTCGATAGCCTCACCATAAAAATGTCCCTGCGCGTAATCGCAGCCAAGCTCGCGCAGACGGTTAGGGCCATCAGCCGATTCCACGCCCTCGGCGATCACCTTCAGCCCAAGATCATGGGCTAGTGCGGTAATCGCGCGGATGATTTTTTCGGCGGCGGGACTGTCGTCCATCGCCTTCACGAAATAGGCGTCGATCTTCAAAATATCGGCAGGGAACCGCGCCAACCAATTTAACGATGCAAACCCCGCGCCGAAATCATCCAGCGCCACGCCGACGCCGGAAGCGCGCAATTCTGTCAAAGCAATCGCCGCCGCGTCGTGGTCGTCGATGACATGATGCTCGGTGATCTCGATATGCAAGGCCTTGGGCGGCAGTCCCGCAGCCTTCGCCGCCGCCGCCGCTTGGCGCAAGACGCTGCCATCCGCGATCTCGGGTCCGGAGACATTGACCGCCATGAAAATATCCTGCGCCGCTGAGAACCGGCGGCGCCATGAGGCCAGCAGATCAACCGAAGCGCCCACCATCAATTCGGATAGCGCCGGCATGAGACCGCCTGCCTCCGCCGCGCTGATCAAAGGCGCGGCCTGCAGCAATCCTTTTTTGCGATGGCGCCAGCGCGCCAAGGCTTCAAAGCCGGCCAGCTTGCCGTCAGCCAAGCGAAACACCGGCTGCACGTATGGCGTGACCCGGCCATCGACGAGCGCGTCGGCCAGATCCGCGTTGTCGCGCACTAATTGCGAACTAGCCAAGCGCGTCGCCTTTCAAAATGCCGAACAGAGTGTGATCCCGCCAGACGCCATTGATTTTCAGAGCGCCGCGCATAAGCCCCTCCTCGCGAAAGCCGATCGATAGCAGGAGTCGCGCCGACGCGTCATTTTCCGGCATGCAGGACGCCTCCACGCGGTTGAGCTGGAGATCGTCGAAGGCGTGACGCAACACGGCCAGGACAGCCGCACGCGTATGGCCGCGGCGCTGAAACGGCTCACCAACCCAATAGCCAATGGAGGCCGTTTGGGCCACGCCGCGCCGCACATTACCCATCGTCACGCCGCCGACCAGCCGCCCGTCCTCGTTTCGAAAAACGAAATAGGCGAAGGAATTGCCGATACGGCGGTCTTCGTCATAACGGCGCAGGCGGCGGCGATAAGCGTCGCGGGACAGGTCGTCCAAGGGCCAAGTCGGCTCCCAAGGCGTCAGAAAGGTCCGCGATTGCGACCGTACATTGGCCCACGAAACATAGTCGCGTTGTTCAGGCGGCCGCAGAATAACGCCGTGGCCTTCCAGCACCCGTCCGTTCTGGTTCGGCGCATCCTTGCGCAAGAAGGCCATCTTTAGTCGCTCGCTTCAATGGCGCTGCGACTCACCTTGCGCCCGAGGCGCAAGCGGCGGCAAGAGGCAGCGCTAAAAATAGCCCTTCAATGAATCGGCCTAGGCGCCAAGTCTGCTTTGCACCTCATCGAGCCGCACGGGCGGCGCCGAGAAGGTAGGCTTTGATCGCATTGGCGTCTGCCGGCAATGAAACTATATTTTCCTTGCGGGAAAACAGGTCCGCGCAATGGGCTGGAAGCGCCGGATTGACGCCCGTCACTTCCGAAACCGTCTCAGGAAATTTGGCCGCATGCGCCGTCGAGAGCGTCACAATGGGCGCGCCAGGCGCAATGGATTCGAGCTTTTGCGAGAGCTTGTCGGCTACGACCAATCCAACCGCCGTGTGCGGATCAACCAGGAAGCCGCTGTCCTTATGCATCTGCTGGATTTTTGCAGCTACCTCGGCGTCGTTTGCCGAGCCCGACGAAAAGCTGGCGCGGATCGTGTTCAAGGTCGCCGCCGGAATGTCATACCCGCCCTCGCGCGACAGGCGCGCATAGGCGTCGGCCACGAACTTGGAATCCCGTCCGCTGGCGTCAAACAGCAGGCGCTCGAAATTTGACGCCAAGGTGATGTCCATGGCTGGGCTGCTCGTGGCAACGCTTTTGCCCTGGGCGTAGCGACCGCTGTCCAGCGTGCGCGCCAGGATATCGTTGGAATTCGTGGCGATGACGAAGTGCGCGGTCGGGCTACCTAGCGCACGCGCCACATAGCCAGCGAAGGCGTCGCCGAAATTGCCGGTCGGCACCGCATAGATTGGCGCTTTGCCCAAGCGCGCCGCGGTCGTGAAGTAATAAACCGACTGCGCCGCGATGCGCAGCCAATTCACCGAATTGACTGCCGACAATTGCGCCTGCTGCACCAGCGCTTGATCGGCCAGCATTTGCTTCATAATCGCCTGGGCGTCGTCGAACGAGCCCTCGATCTCGATGGCGTGGATGTTGGCTTCGCCGGTCGTGGTCATGAAACGGCGCTGCACTTCGGAGATGCGGCCCGCCGGAAACATCACGAACAGATCAACCGCCTTAAGCCCGGCCAGCGCACCCGCCGCTGCGCCGCCCGTATCCCCGGACGTCGCAGCGATCACCGTACGCCGCTCGCCGGAGCGCGTCAGCGCCCAGTCGAACAATTTGCCGATGAGCTGCAGCGCCACGTCCTTGAAGGCCAGGGTCGGGCCGTGAAACAATTCGAGGATATAGCTGTTGTCGCCGATCTGGCGGAGTGGAGTCACATCCGGCGCAGCGAAGCTTGCATAGGCTTCGACGCAGAGCATCTCCGCCTCGGCTTGCGTCAGCGCGTCTCCCGCGAAGGCGCGCAACACGCCGGCGGCTGCGTGCGCGTATGGCAGACCGCCAAGCTGCGTAGCAGCCATCGGAATCTGTGGCCAAGCCTGCGGCACATACAGACCGCCATCCGGCGCCAGGCCGCCCAGGGCTGCTTCTAAAAAGCCGATTGCGGGGGCATTCCCGCGCGTTGAAACGTATTGCATCAGGTCTTTGCGCCGAAGCTCAGGCGTCCACTTTTATAATGCCAAGCCAGATACACGCCGATTAAGCCCGCGGCGAGCCCAAACCACGTCAAAGCGTAGCCCAGATGCCGGTCCGACAATTCCGGTTTGGCGGCGCTGTTCGGTGGACCGTCCGCGCTTTGAACGGCTAGAAAAAACGGGGCTGGGTCGATAAGGCCCCGCGCGTGCGCAGCGGCGTCGACGTCCGGCCAGAACCATTGCTCCTGCGCCGGGTCATTGGGCGGCGTGAAGGAATTGTACTTGTGGCCGAACCGTAAAACCCCGGTCCCGTCGAATTGCTGGGCGCCGCCCAGGATCGCTTTACCTTCCGGCGTCCGCACATCCAAAAAAACGGTCTCACCATGCGCCTTCAAGGCCACCAAGGCGCGATGCACGTTGCCTGGGTCCATGGCGGCGAACTCAACAGGTTTGGCCGCGGCGAGGTTGCCGCTGACCCGCACGCGCCGAAATTCCACCTCATCGCGCTGCGTCGCCGGCATCGCGCGCACGAGCGCCAAGGCGTCAGCAAATGGCATAGGCGGCGCCTCGGCGCGGCTTTCGACTTTGGCGATCAGGTCTTCTTTCCAGACCTTGCGCTGCAATTGCCATGCCCCCAGCCAGCCCAAAATCGCGAACGCCGGCAGGACGACTAAAGTCACGATCAGGCTTGGACGGAAGCGGACGGACGCCGCCATGTTCATTGATCCCAGTCTTCACGGCGGATTTCGGCGGCCTTGTTTGCGAATTGCAGCGCGAACAGCGTGGCTTTGAACGGACGCAGAAGGCCGATGCAAATCACCAGCGCGATGGGCAGCGACAACGCCATATGCACCCACATCGGCGGGTGGAAGGCGAATTCCAGACCCAGGGCAAAGATCACGGCAATCGCGCCGCCGATCAGGATCACAAAGACTGCGGGACCATCGCCGGAATCCGCCGCGCGGAAATCCTGTCCACATGCGGAGCAGGAGTCCGCGAAGTTCAGAAATCCGGAGAACACCGGCCCCTTGCCGCAGCGCGGGCACCGGCAGCGCAATCCAGCCAACCAGGGATTGGTCGCGGGCGCCGCGCCGGCGGCGCCGTCAGGGACCGTCGTCTTGTCTTCGCTGTGAGGTTTATTGGTAGACGACATATACGAACGTGAAGAGGAACAACCACACCACGTCGACAAAGTGCCAATACCAAGCAGCGGCCTCAAATCCGAAATGCTTCTGCGGCGTCATGCCGCCCGCCAGCAAGCGCAGCAGACAAACAGCCAGGAAGATCGTTCCGATCACCACGTGCGCGCCGTGGAAGCCGGTGGCCATGAAGAAGGTCGATCCATAAAGGCCAACCGTCGGTCCGCCGAAGCCAAAGCCGGCGCTGCCATATTCGTAGACTTGCAGCGCCGTGAACGAGATGCCGAGCAACACTGTCAGAAACAAGCCAAGCTTCGCCGCCGCGCGGTCACCCTGTTGCAGCGCGTGGTGCGCCCAAGTAACGGTCGTGCCCGACAGCAACAAGACCAGCGTGTTCATCAAAGGAATGTGGAACGGATCGAAGGTCTCGATGCCGATCGGCGGCCAGGAATGCCAAGCAGTCGCCACTTCTTCGATCGGCGACGCAGCGCGGCGCCAATGGAAGATCGTCATTTCAAAGAAGGCCCAGAACCAGGCCACGAAGAACATCACTTCAGAGGCGATGAAGAGAACCATCCCGTAGCGCAGACCGATCT
>JBEVJO010000299.1:0-7761 GCA_040510175.1 Caulobacterales bacterium | reverse complement strand
GGCCGTCGTCATTGGCGCGCAGCGTCTGCGCCACGACGTCCTCAGCGCTCATGCGGAACATGCGCGGCGCTTTGGACATGACATCCTGCGTACCGTTCGCCGCCTGAAATTCGGTATCGGTTACGCCTGGATTGACGCACGTCACCTTGATGCCCTTGCCGCGCAGCTCAGCGTCTAGCGATAAGGCGAATTTGTTCACGAAGCTCTTCGCGGCCGGGTACAAAGTGTGCCCAGCGCCGCCCGGCGATAGCCCGGCCATCGAACCGAGCATGATGATCTTTCCGCCGCCATTCTTGATCAGTCCCGGCAACAGTGCATGCGTAAGCCCGCACACCGCCATTACCAAGGTCATGATGAAATCGCGCTGCGCATTCCAGTCCGTTCCCATGAAGGTCTGCGGCAGCGAATAGCCGGCATTGTTCACTAGCATCGCCGCGTCGCGGCCTTGTGCGGTCAATGCCTCCACCACCGGAACATGCGCTTCGGGCAGCGATAAATCCGCGCCGACGCAAACGCCGGTAATCCCGTGCTGCTGCGACAGCTCCGCCAACAACGCTTCCAGACGATCTTTGCGCCGCGCGACAAGAACGAGATCGTAATTGCGCACAGCAAGCGCGCGCGCGAAGGCGGCGCCGAGCCCGGCTGAAGCGCCCGTCACGACCGCCAAAGGCCGCGCGCCATCTTGCGTCATCGTTGTCATCAAGCCCCGCAGCGGCGCATGCAGCCGCCCGCTCTGAGTCCTATCAGGACACGGACAACGAGCCTAGGGAGTCGCGTTCTCAGCGCGACTCACAAATTTGTGAGATTTGCGCTGAGTGGTAGCGCTAATTGACAGCAGCGAGCTTTTCTTCCGCCTCGGCGGCGACGTTCCAGCACCAGGATTTCGGCGACGCCAACAGCGCGCGCACCAGTTTGGAATTCAACGCGTGGCCGGTTTGGCTGGCTTCGAAGCGGCCGATAAAGGGCGCGCCGAGCAAATACAAATCGCCCACCGCATCCAGAATCTTGTGCCGCACGAATTCGTCTTCGAAACGCAAGCCGCCTTCGTTCAGCACCTTGCCGTTTTCGACCACGATCGCGTTGTCGAGCGAGCCCCCCCGAGCTCTCCCCATCGCTTTCAAAGCTTCCACTTCATGCAGGAACCCGAAGGTCCGCGCTTCGGAGACGTCCTCGGCGAAGGTCTCGGCGCTGCAGGTCCAGACCCGGCGCTGACGCCCGATGGCTGGGTCCTTGAACAAAATCTCGACGTCGAACACCGCGTCGTCCGCGCCTGCAACGCCGGGTTCGAAGCGCGCCCATTTATCGCCGTCGCGCACTTCGATCGTTTCCAGAATTTCGATGCGGCGGCGCAAAGCCGGCTGCGCACGCCGCCCAGCGCCCGCCAAAAGCTGCGCGAACACAGCCGCCGACCCATCAAGGATTGGCATCTCCGGCCCGTCAATTTCGACGCGCAGATTGTCGATGCCCATCCCGGCGCAAGCGGCGAGGAAATGCTCCACCGTCGAAACGGAGACGCCGTCAGCATTGATCAGGCTGGTGCCGAGCATCGTATCGCCGACATAGCGCGCTAAAGCCTGGATCAGGTTTGCGCGATCGGTCACGTCAGTGCGCACGAAGACGATCCCCGTCCCCGGCGCCGCCGGTCCCAGATTCACGCGAGCGCGCGCGCCGGAATGCAAACCGATGCCGGCGCAAACCGCGGAGCGTTCAACCGTATGCTGGTATTCCGACATTCGAACCTGCGTGTCCCACTTACTCGTAGGATTACAGATAGGTCGGATGCTGCAGCGCGACAAAACAAAGATCGTTTCGGATTGTTTCGAATCCGCGCGCTATAATTTTGTCGCAAAAATAAGCGTTTACATGCCTGAAAAACAGCCGCCACGGCGCCGCCGCGAGGCCGCCAAAAACCGCCTTATTTCATCTGCCGCCGAAGGAAGGCGGGGATTTCCAGATCGTCGGAAATGTCGACCGGCGGGTGCTCCGGTTCGATCTTTTCCAGTGGCGGCACGGGCCGGGATTCCGGCGCCGGCTCCTGACCTTTGGAGGGCGCGTGTTCGTGCCTTCTCCAGCCAAATAGGCTGAAGCTTGGCTTGCCGCGCTCGGAATCGCGTTCCTCGGCCGCATGCCGCTCGACCGGTTCTGGATCGGCCGCCGGCTCGGACTGATGGTGGCTGCCGGCGACACGAATGCGAATGCCGTCATCTTCGGCGCGCGGCTCGGAATGCCAGGCAGCCGGGCGTTCCGGCTCGACATCGCGGACAGGTCCGGGCATCGGCGCGTCGGCCGGACGCGTGATCTTCTGGATGCCGGTGGCGACCACGGAGACGCGGATCTTGCCTTCCAGCGCCTCATCGAAGGTGGAGCCCAGGATGATATTGGCCTGCGGATCGACCTCGGCGCGCACAGCGTTGGCCGCTTCGTCGACTTCATACAGGGTCATGTCGAAGCCGCCGGTGATGTTGATCAGCACGCCCTTGGCGCCCTTCATCGACACGTCGTCCAGCAGCGGATTGGTGATGGCGCCGTAAGCAGCGTCGAGCGCCCGGCGCGGGCCCTCGCCCTCCCCCGTGCCCATCATGGCCTTGCCCATTTCGGCCATGACCGTGCGCACGTCCGCAAAGTCGAGATTGATCAGGCCCGGCTTCACCATCAGATCGGTGACGCCGCGCACGCCTGAATAAAGGACGTTGTCGGCCATATTGAAGGCTTCAGAGAAGGTCGTCTTATCGTTGGCCAGCCGGAACAGGTTCTGGTTGGGGATGACGATCAGGGTGTCGACCCACTTTTCCAGCTCGTTGACGCCCAGTTCGGCGGTTTGCATCCGCCGCGAGCCTTCAAACAAAAAGGGTTTGGTGACGACACCGACGGTCAGAATGCCGCGTTCGCGCGCCGCGCGGGCAATAACTGGAGCCGCGCCGGTGCCGGTGCCGCCGCCCATGCCCGCGGCGATGAAGACCATGTGCGCGCCGGCCAGGAATTCATTGATGCTGGGCAGGGATTCCTCGGCCGCGTTCATGCCGATCTCGGGCCGCGCGCCGGCGCCGAGGCCTTCGGTGGTGCGATGGCCGAGCTGAATCCGGTGCGGCGTCTTGGACATCAACAGCGCCTGCGAATCCGTATTCGCGGCAACGAATTCAACGCCTTCCAGATTGGCGCGGATCATGTTGTTGACGGCGTTGCCGCCGGCGCCGCCGACGCCGAACACGACGAGGCGCGGCTTCAATTCCGACACGTCGGACAAGAAGGCGGTCATGTACGTCTCCGGGTTGCGCGAAGCATGTGTTTGCGCGTCATACAAAAATCGGCGGGAAGCCTTTAGCCATCGTTAAGACACCCCCGACGGCCGCTTAGATTAACCATATTCGAGGATGAATAACAGGCGCGAATAAGGCGGCGATTCAAGGGCAGACGCACCACATTTGCCGAGGTTCCTGTGGCTAGCACGTAACTGGCGCGGAGAATGCGCAATTTCGGCGCGCTCTGCGCGCGCTCCCACCCGGTTCGAACGGAAAATCTCGCTGCGCCGGACAGGGCCCAGCCAGCGCGACGCGTTCATGTAATCACCCCACACCCCAAATGGGGAATACTATCGAATACTGACAAAGTTAACCTTTCAGTAACAAAAACGCGACCTATTATCGCACAAGGGACATTATAATCCACGCGGGCGTAGGGAGCACCCATGTTCTGGCTAGACCTCTATAAATATGGAAAGTTTGTGCTTCGCAAAGAGGTGCAAGAAGACAGTTTCGATGACGCGATCGAAACGGCCGAACGTGAAATAAAAGGCCTTCACTGTACTTCAGGCCGCCTCGTGAATATCGACGATAACCGTATTGCCTGGCGCGGTTACTCGCAAAGTGTCCCTTACTAAAAAAGATGACCGCGCTCGGCAAAAAGCCATTTGCGCACGGCGCCAAGATGCGCTCCATGGCCGCGAGCCCGGAGCGCGCCCCTCATGATCAAGTTTTGGCTGCATCCCGCCAGCCCGGCCTCGGTTTCATCATCCGGCCCGCTGGCGCAGGACCGCAATCGCCGCGCGGCGGCGCTGACCGTCCTCATCGCGTTTCTGGGCGTTTTCTCGATCGCGTCTCTGTCCATATTGGCCGCGCGCGGCTCAAATCCCGTGGCCTCGGTGTGGCCGGTCAACGCACTCGTTCTTGTCGCGATCCTGCGCTCGCCGCTGCACCGGACGCTGAGGATGGATTCTGGCCTCGCCGCCTTCGCGGGTTCCGTCCTCGCCAACTGGCTTGGCGGCTCCTCCCCGGCGGCGGCAATCGGTTTTACCGTCGCCAATGGCGTCGAAATTGCGATCGCATTTCTGTTTGTGCGGGGCATAGCGCTGACGTCGGCCAAATCCGGCGAGACCGCCACGATACTGGAGCAATTCAAGCATCTGACCCGGGCCGGCCTCCTCGCGCCGATCGCCGGCGCCACGATTGCGTCGGCCTGTCTATTGGCCGAAGGCCAGGGGCCCATCGGCAATGCGTGGCTCGATTGGTATTTCGCCGCCGCGCTGGGCATGATGATCGTCGCCCCCCTCGGCGTCCGCCTGAGCGCCTACGACCTGCCAAGACTGCGCGCGCTCAAAGGCGCCGATAGCGGGCTCGCCTGCGCATTGCTGGTGATCGCGGTCAGCGCATTCGTTTTCTGGCAAAATCAATGGCCGCTCTTGTTCCTCGTCACGCCGACAATCCTGCGCGCCGCCAACAAGCATAGGTCGCTGGGCGCGGCGGCGTCGATTGTCCTGGTCGCCGCGATTGCAATTCCGTTGACGGCGATGGGACGCGGCCCGATGGCGCTGATCCAGGACGCAGACCCCTATCAGAAGCAATTCCTCCTGGAGTTCTTTTTGTTGGTTCATGTCCTCATGGCGCTGCGCGTCGCCGCCATGATGGACGACCGCGACGGTTTACAGCGGATTCTGGAGAGCCGGGAAATCGCCGCGCGGCAAAAAGCGGCCGCCCGCGCCCGGCTTTTGGATTTCACAGCGCATGAAATCCGCACCCCGTTGAATGTGATCTCCGGTTTGGCAGAGGTCTTGCGAAGCAACAATCGATTGTCAGTAGAAGATTCCAAGCTTGTCGCCACGATGGTCGGCGCATCGGCGCAATTGCAAACCCTCGCCAACGATCTTTTAGATCGCTCGCGGATCGAAGAGGGCGCGCTGCGCCTGCAGCCAGAGCGCGTTTCGGTCTCCAGTCTATTGTCGGAGACGCTGGAGGACGTCAAAGCCGGACCGGACTTCGCGGACGCCAACCTGATCGTCGAAGCGCCTCCAGGCTTGATGATCTGGGCCGATCCTTTCCGCGCGCGGCAGATCTTCCGTAACCTGATCGTCAACTCTATCAAATATGCCGGCAGCTACGGTCCAATCCGCGTGTTGGCGCGGGCCGAAGGCGATGATTTTTGCGTGATCGAGGTGATTGATCACGGCCCCGGCATCGCGCCGATCCGGCACAAGCACGTCTTCGAGGCCTTCAGCCCCGCCGGGCCCGATTCAGCGAGCCGCAGCGGCGCCGGGCTCGGTCTGTCGATGGTCAAGCTCTTGGCGGAGATGCAAGGCGGCAGCGTCGGCTTTTCCAGCGCGCCACATATCGAGACGCGCTTCTGGGTGAAATTGCCGACCTCCAAACCGGCGCAGCCGCACGGCCTAGCGCTCGACGCCCCCGACTTCGATCCCTCGCTCGTGTTTCCGCATTAGAGCGCTGCTCAACGATCTAATGCAGGATCGACCGGCGACAATTCAGATCACCAGAAAATCCGCCGCCGTCAGCGCGAGGTTGGCGCTCAGCGTTGCGATCTGCACCGCGCCGCCGGCGGCGTTGCCATTGCTGTCATAGTAAAGCGCGCCAGTGGTTTTGTTATAGACGATGTAATCGTTGGCGTCGGCAGCGGCGCCAACCTTAAAGAAAGCGCTGTTGAGCGCGCCTACGGCGGTCAGCTTGGAAAAGACCATATTCTCCAGCCGGATCGTATCGTCGGCGACGTTGAAGTCCGTAATTCGATCAATATTGCCAGCGCCCAATCCCGTGTTGAACACGAAACCATCCGCAGCCGCGCCGCCGGTCAGCGTGTCGGCGCCGAGGCCGCCATACAGCAAGTCGTTACCCGCAGCGCCATTGAGCGTGTTGTTGGCTGCATTGCCAACAAGGAGATTGTTGAGTGTATTGCCGGTTCCGTTGATGGCGGCGGAGCCCGTCAAATACAAATATTCGACATTGGCGCCGAGCGCATAAGACACCGTCGCCTGCACGCGATCGACGCCCGCATTGGCTGCTTCGGTGATTATATCGCCCGCGCCGACGACATATATATCATCGCCCAGTCCGCCATCGAGCTTATCCGCGCCCACCCCGCCATCCAACCTGTTGGCGCCGGCATTGCCCGTCAGCGTATCCGCGTAGTTGGAGCCGATCAGGTTTTCGATCGCGATCAGGGTATCCAATCCTTGGCCGCCGCCGATAGCCTGCACGCCGGGTAGCGCGAGGCTGACGGTGACGCCACTCGTCGCGCCCGCATAGCCGGCCGTATCCGTCCCCGCGCCGCCATTGAGCGTATCGTTGCCCGCGCCGCCGTTGAACCCATTGTTCGCCGCGTTACCGGTGATGACATTGTTCAGCGCATTGCCTGTTGCATTGATCGCCGCTGCGCCTGTCAGCGTGAGGTTCTCCAAATCCGATCCGAGCGTCCGCGTAACGGACGAGATTACGGTGTCGATGCCCCCACCAAAAACGCCCTCACTCGTCGTATCATTGGCGTTATCGACATAGTAGGCGTCATTGCCAGCGCCGCCGATCATGGTATCGGCCCCCGCGCCGCCATTCAGCACATCATCGCCAAAGCCGCCATCAAGGGTATCCGCACCAGCAGCGCCAGCGATGATATTCGCCAGCGCATTTCCCGTTCCGCTAAAGGCGCCGGACCCAATGAACGTAAGATTTTCGACATTGGGCGCATCGAACAGACTGAAGGCGGCAAGGCTCGTCTTGATGGCATCGTTACCCTTGCCGGCGAATTCGACGACAAAATCGTCTTCATCATCGACGAAATAGATGTCATTGCCGTCTGCGGCGCCCATCCAATCCGCGCCGCCGCGCCCATCCAGAATGTCATTTCCAGACCCGCCGGTCATTTCGTTCTCTTCGGCGTTGCCTGTGCCGATGAAATTTCCCGAGCCGCTGAATACGAGGATTTCGAGATTGGCCGCGAGCGTGAACGTGTTCACAAACACTTCGACGCGATCCAAGCCCTCATTCGAGTTTTCAGTAATGGTTCCATTAGCCGACGAGACTCGATAGTCATCATCGCCGGCGCCGCCGATCAGCCTTGTGTTTCCGCCAGTATCAAACAGCGTATCGTTGCCGTCGTGACCATAGAGCGCATCTGAAGTAGGCCCGCCGCCCCAGAGGATGTCATTGTCTGCGGCGCCGTGAATGATGTTCGTTAGCTGATTGCCATAACCGGTGAACTGGCCGCTGCCGGTGTAGGTCAGATTCTCAACTGTCGCGCCAAGCGTATAAGTCGAAAGGTCGGTGCGGACTGTATCAGTTCCTTGATTGGCGGCTTCCGTGACAATGTCGCCCACATCATCGACGACATACGTGTCGTTTCCCAAACCGCCGATCAGCGTGTCGGCGCCGGCCTCGCCATCTAATGTATCATTGCCCGCACGGCCAGTAATTGTGTTCGCCGACGCATTGCCAATCCCGTTAAAGTTGCCCGTACCAGTGAAGGTGAGGTCCTCGATGTTGGCCA
>JBEVJO010000298.1:0-3304 GCA_040510175.1 Caulobacterales bacterium | reverse complement strand
GACCGTTATCGACCGTCGGATCGACGCGCACGCGGCTGACATAAACCGGCCATTCGCCCGCGACTTCTTTCGGCGTCGCATAGCCGCCGTCTTCGTGACGATCGACCACGACCAGACCGGGAAAGCCAGACATCAGGCCGCGCGCTTCTTCAACGCTCAGCTCTTCTTCGAACTCGATATTCACCGATTCCGAATGGCCGACAAACACCGGCACGCGCACGCAGGTCGCGGTCAGTTTGATCTTCGGGTCGAGAATTTTCTTTGTCTCGACCGTCATTTTCCATTCCTCTTTCGTGAAGCCGTCTTCCATGAAGACATCGATATGCGGAATCACGTTGAAGGCGATTTGTTTGGTGAATTTTTGCGGCTCGATCGGATTCGCTTCAAACACGCCCTTGGTCTGCAGCCATAGTTCATCCATGCCTTGCTTGCCGGCGCCGGACACGGATTGATAGGTCGAAACCACGACGCGCTTGATCCTGGCGCGGTCATGCAGCGGCTTCAGCGCCACGACAAGCTGCGCCGTCGAGCAATTCGGATTGGCGATGATGCCCATTTTGCGCACGCCGTCGATGGCGTCCGGGTTCACTTCCGGCACGATCAGCGGCACGTCCGGATGCATCCGCCAGGCGGAACTGTTGTCGATGACGATGGCGCCGGCTTTGGCGATCTTGGGCGACCATTGCTGGGAAATGGTCCCGCCGGCCGACATCAAGCAGATATCGATGCCCGAAAAGTCGAAGGTCTCAAGGTCTCGGGCTTTGAGGGTTTTGTCGCCATAGGACATCTCCTGGCCCACCGAACGGCGGGAGGCCAAGGCAATCACTTCGCTGGCCGGAAATTTACGCTCGTCCAAAATGGCGAGCATTTCGCGTCCAACGTTCCCGGTGGCGCCGACAATCGCGACACGGTAGCCCATAATAATCCTCAAATTTTGCAAGAAAGAGCGGGGGGTTTAGCGCGGGCCGCCGCAAATCGCTAGAGCCATCGCTGGGTGGGGTGCATACCCCTGGAATTTAGCGGCGGCGCCCCTATAAGGTCGCCGCTCCGCCCGTTCCTGGAGATGGGCGAAGCTTCTGACTTTTAGAGGGTGATCATGGCTTATTCCCTGCTTTTGCTGCCCGGCGACGGCATTGGCCCGGAAGTGACGGTGGAGGCGCGCCGGGTCGCCGAATGGTTCGGCAGCGCGCGCGCTGCCTCTCGAAATCAGCGAGGGGCTGCTGGGCGGCGCCGCCTATGAGGCCGAAGGTGCGCCCATTTCCGACGCCACCATCGCCAAGGCCAACGCGGCCCACGCAACCCTGATGGGGGCGGTCGGGGGACCGCAATGGGCCGATCTGTCCTATGACATGCGCCCGGAAGCCGGGCTGCTGCGGCTGCGCAAGGAAATGGGCGTGTTCGCCAATCTGCGGCCCGCGATCTGCTTTGACGCGCTCGCCGACGCCTCGCCGCTCAAGCCGGAATTGGTGCGCGGCCTCGACATCATGATCGTGCGCGAGCTGGTGGGCGGAATCTATTTCGGCGAGCCGCGCGGCGTCGAAACGCTGCCGGACGGGCAAAGGCGCGGCGTGAACACCCAAGTCTACACCACCAATGAAATCCGCCGGGTCGCCCGCTCCGCCTTCGAGATCGCCCGCGCACGCAAGGCCGCAGGAAAACCGGGCGCGGTCACCTCCTGCGAAAAAGCCAATGTGATGGAATCCGGCCTGCTCTGGCGCGAGGAAGTCACGCGGCTGCACCAGGAAGAATATTCGGACGTGCCGTTGAGCCATATGTACGCCGACAATTGCGCCATGCAACTGTGCCGCGCGCCCAAGCAATTCGACGTCATCGTCACCGACAATCTGTTCGGCGACATTCTGTCGGACGAAGCGGCGATGCTGACCGGATCCATCGGCATGTTGCCGTCGGCGGCCTTGTCGGTCCCTGGGGGTCCCGGTCTCTACGAGCCCGTGCACGGCTCCGCGCCGGACATCGCGGGCAAGGGAATCGCCAATCCGCTGGCCGCGATTTTGTCGCTCGAATTCGCGATGCGCTACAGCTTCAATGCCGGCGGCGAAGCCGATCTGCTGCGCAAGGCGGTGGAGGCGACCCTGAACGATGGCGCGCGCACAGCCGACATCGCCAGTGGCGGCGCATCGATTAGCACCACGCAAATGGGCGATGCGGTTTTGAAACAGCTGGAGCGTTTGAAGGCTACCAGATAAGCGCGGTAGCCGCTTATGCCCAGGCTGGTTTCCTGGCGGTATTCACGCCCCGGTAAGGGGCCTGTAAGGTTTCTGCGTCTTCCTGCCGTGATCGGCTGCGACTGAGCCCCTCGGGGCAAACCGGGGGCTTTCGTGCACGAAATTATTCTCGCGATCATTCTGGGGATACTCGAAGGTCTCACGGAATTCCTGCCGGTGTCCTCGACAGGCCATCTGCTCGTCGCCGGCAAGCTTTTGGGTTTCAGCGATCCGGGCGGCGCATTCGTGGTGATGATCCAGCTGGGCGCCATTCTTGCTGTCGTTGCGCTCTATTTCCAGAAATTGTGGAGCGTGCTGCTGCGCCTGCCGACCGATCCCGAGGCGCGGCGCTTTGTGATGTCCGTCGCCGCGGCTTTTTTGCCGGCCGCGGTGGTCGGCCTGCTGCTGCACGACATCATCAAAACGGTGTTTTTCGAAACGCCTTTCATCATCGCCTGCAGCTTCATTATCGGCGGTGTTTTGATTTTGCTGGCGGAAAAATTCCGGCCGGAGCCCGTCAATGACGACGCTGAAAGACTGCCGCTCTGGAAGTCCTTCGTGATTGGCTGTTTTCAATGTCTGGCCATCGTGCCGGGCATGTCGCGCTCGGGCTCAACCATTATCGGCGCGCTCTTGTTCAAGGTTGAGCGTAGGGCGGCGGCGGAGTTTTCCTTCTTCCTAGCGATGCCGACCATGCTGGGCGCGTTCGTGATCGACTTCATTTCCTACAAGGACACAATGAAATCCGATCAAGCGCTGATGATCGCCATTGGTTTCGTCACGGCCTTCTTTGCCGCTCTGGTGGTGGTGAAGCCGTTCTTGAATTTCGTCGGCAAATCGGGCTTTGCGCCGTTCGCTTGGTACCGCATCGCCTTCGGCGTCGGAATGCTGGCGCTGTTCGGAACGCCGCACTGAGAACCGCGAACCTGTGCGAAGTCGCCAAGATGAAATCTCTCTGACTCAACCGGCGCCCCCGGGGCTCTTATGTTTTCGGCGCGCGCGGGCGCCGCCGGGTTTCCCGGCCGCTGCAGCGGCGGATCTTTGGACTTCAGCCACGCAGCACGGACTTAGAGCGCGGC
>JBEVJO010000297.1:0-5921 GCA_040510175.1 Caulobacterales bacterium | reverse complement strand
CGCGATGTCCGCGCTGGATTACGCGGCAGTGTTCGTCTTTGCCGCAACCGGCGCGCTCGCTGCGGCGCGGCGGCAGCACGACATCGTCACCTTCGGATTTTTCGCTGCGGTCACCGGCGTGGGCGGCGGCACGCTGCGGGACCTTCTAATGGGCGTGCCGGTGTTCTGGGTTCATCACGCGGAATAGTTGATCACCTGCTTGGCGGCTGCCGCTGCGATCTGGATCTTTGGCGCTGGCCGTTTTCGCGAACGCATCCTGATCTGGCTCGATGCGTTCGGATTATCCGCCTACGCTGTGGTGGGCGCGGCCAAAGCCCTGAGCCTCGGCTTCGCGCCACTCGTGGCCGTCATCATGGGCGTACTTACGGCGACATTCGGCGGCGTGATACGGGACGTCCTCGACCACCAGCCATCGGTTCTATTGAAGCGCGAAGTCTACGTCACCGCAGCGGTCTCGGGCGCGGCCGTTTTCGTTATTTTGAAATTGCTTGGAATCGCTTCGATGCTGGCCGGATTGGCCGGTTTCGCCATTGCGCTGGCGCTCCGCTCAGCGGCGATCATCTTCAGCCTATCGCTTCCAAGCTTTAACGGCGGCGCTAAAGACGCGCCGCCGCCCGTTTGAGATCAACCAGCCTTTTTCTGTTTGGTCGAGGCCACAGCCGATTGACGCAGAATGTCCATGGCGCGCTTCAACTGATAATCGTCTTTTTCGTTCCAGCCTTCCGGCGGCTGATCGACAGGGCCGAGATTGGTCTTCGGTTTTTCCTTCTCGCCGGTTTTGGCGGCAGGACCGAAATCATTCGTTAGAGCGTGCGGCAGATCTTTTTCGCTGAACGTCGTGCCTTTGATCTTCGGATTGCGCGTCGCCAGCACCATGACGTCCGGATCAACGCCTTCGCCCTGGATCGATCGGCCCGACGGCGTGAAGTAGCGCGCCGTCGTGAGACGCAACGCGCCCTGGCGGCCGCCTTTGATTGGGATCACGGTCTGCACCGAACCTTTGCCGAAGGAACGGATGCCGACGATCTTCGCCCGCGCCCGGTCCTGCAGCGCACCGGCGACAATTTCCGACGCCGAGGCCGAACCTTCATTGATCAGCACAACAACCGGCAAGCCGACCGCGTCGTCGCCGCGGCGGGCGTTATAGCGTTCGATATCCAGCGGATCACGGCCACGGGTGGAGACCACTTCACCGCCGTCAAGGAAGGCGTCGGAGACGTCGACGGCTTGATCCAACAGACCGCCGGGATTATTGCGCATGTCGACGATGATGCCGCGCATTTTCGAGCCGCCCTGCTTGCGCAGCGCCTTGATTGCTTCTTCGACGCCCGAGCCGGCTTTTTCGGTGAATTGCGAAATCCGGATATAGCCGACATCGCCGCCTTCCATGCGATAGCGCACGGGCTTCACCACGATGTTTTCGCGCGTGATGTCGACGTCGAACGGGTCTTTGCCTTCGCGCGCGATCGTCAGCTTGATGGCCGTGCCAATCTGACCGCGCATTTTGTCGACCGCGTCATTCAACGTGTAGCCCACGATGCTTTCGCCATTGATCGCGGTGATGAAGTCACCAGGCTGCAGACCGACGCGGCTGGCCGGCGTGCCGTCGATCGGCGCCACGACGCGCACGACGCCGTCTTCCATCGTCACTTCGATGCCGAGGCCGCCATATTCGCCGCGCGTCTGCACCTGCATGTCACGGAAGGCGTCGGCGTTCATATAGCTGGAATGCGGATCAAGCGAGGCCAGCATGCCGTTGACCGCCGCCTCCATCATTTCCTTGTCGTCAACATCGGTGACGTAATCGGCGTGCACGCGCGCCAGCACATCAGCGAACAGCTCCAATTGCCGGAAGGTCTCCGCCTGCTGCGCATTGGCGTCAGGACGGGCGGACCACGCGGCGGCGCCGACGCCGATCATCCCGGCGGCCGCGACGGTGAACAACAAAACCTTCAATCTACCTGCCATATGACCTTGCGCCTTGCTGTGCTCACACGCCGCGTTTCATCCAGGGTCCCGGATTGGTTGGGACACCGTTGCGGCGAAGCTCGAAATACAATTCCGGAGAAGGGTCGCGCCGATCCGTCATTTCGCCCAAGGGTTCGCCCGCGAGCACTTCCTGCCCCGCCACACCGAATACCTCAGACATGCCTGCCAGAACGATAACGTAACCCTCGCCCACGTTCAAAATTACCAGACCACCATAAGACCGCCAGGGTCCAGCAAACTCTATCCGACCATCGAAGGGCGCCGAAACTTGGGCGCGCCGCCGTGTTTTTATCGCAAGACCCTGGGACTTGTCGCCCGCAGCAAGCACCTGCCCGAAATGGGTCGTAAATACCCCAGCGGCGGGCGGCGACAATTTACCCCGATAAGACGAAAAGCGCAGGCCGCCCGGCGAAGGCTTGGGCAAAATGACGGATGCGGCCCCCCGCGCAGCCTTGCTGGCGATGGCGGCGACCAGCTCTCGCAGCGATTGCGCTTTGGCCCCAGCTTTGGCCGCTTCTTGAGCAAAGCGTTTGGATTCAATGGAAAGCTTGGCCTGCCGCGCCCGCTTTTCAGCGATCAGCGCCAGGATTTCCTGCTTCTTGGCGCTGAGTTCACCCTCGGCGATGGCGAGGCTTTTGGCCTGCTCGGCTTCGTCCTGGCGCAGCTTGGTGAGATCGTCGATCTGTTTGGCCAGCTTGCGCGCCCGCGCTTCCAGCTCCGGTTCGATCGCCCCGAGTAAAATCGCCGCACGGACAGCGTCCTGCGCCCGCGATTCATGCGCCGCGATGGCAGGAGGCCGCTGGCGCGCATAAAGCATCAAAGCGGCGAGCACGTTCTGCAGCGCGCGCCGGTCGGTATAGAGGCGGGTCTTCGCCGCGTCCGCCGCTTCGCTCAGAATTTGGAGGCGCACTTCGGCGTCGGTGGCGGCGGCTTCAAAGCGCCGCTCTTCGGCGGCGGCGGCCACCAGCTTGTCGGCCAGAGCCTTGGCTTCGCGCTCGGCGGCAGCGGCTTCCTTGGCCAGGTTCTGAGATTGCTTTTGCGCCGCGACTTTGTCGGCTTCAGCCTTGGCGATCTCCTTGGCCGTGGGCTTGCTGGCGGCAAGCGCCGGGCCACCCGCCATCAACGCCGCACACAAGGCCGCGCAAAAGAGGTGAGTCCATACAGTGAAAAGTGCGCGGCGCATCTTCGGGTCGTTACGGCGTTTCCGGTCCGATCCCACTAAGCCGCAAATAGATGAAGATGCTCTTGTCCATCCGACTGCTCCCCCCGAAGCGCAGGCGTCAATTCTGACGCGACTTTTCCAGCAGGTTCTCGAAGGCGATAATTTCCGTCATGGCGACGCCCATCCTGGACGCACGATATGGCGCGTATTCTTTCGATGAGAGGCAATCCGCTAAAGCCTGCTTTGTTGGAAACTCAAGAATGCCAACGAGGTCCGGCGCAGCGCCTTCACCTTCAACTTTCTCAACTGCATCACCCGCCGCGACGTATCGTCCACCATATGACTCCACGATCGCGGGAACATTGGCGTTATAAGCCTTCATCCAATGTCTTTCGTAAATCCGAAGAGTGACAACGACGTAGATCATGAGCCACCTGCGTTAATCGCGATGATAGGGCGATCCCGCCAGGATCGAGATCGCTCGATAGATCTGTTCGGCCAGCATGACCCGCGCCAGGCGGTGCGGCCAAGTTTGCGGCCCGAAAGCCAGCTTCGCCCAACGGCCTTGCACAGCTGCGTCGCGGATCGCCGCGCCATGACCGTCAGCCCCGCCGATGATGAAGCATAGATCGCGAACGCCATCGTCGCGCAAGCGCGCGATGCGGCTGGCGAGTTGGCGCGTCGGCTGCGACTCGCCGCGTTCATCCATCAGGATGCAGGTGGCGCCTTTCGGAATTTGCGCCAGAATTTTTTCCGCTTCGGAATCAGCGCCGCCCGGCGCTTCGGCCTCACGCTCCGCGACAGGACCAAGCCCCAACGCGCGCCCGCTCGCGGTCGCCCGATCCAGATAATCGTCAAGCAAATCGCGCTCAGGTCCTGAGCGCACGCGGCCAATGGCAAGGATTGTGACGCGCATGGCCTAGACGGCTACGCAACCGCTTAAGCGGTCGCGCGCATGCCCGGGCCGTCGGCCCAAATCTTTTCCAGATTGTAGAAGGTGCGCACTTCCGGACGGAACAGGTGAACGATCACGTCGCCGGCGTCGATCAGAACCCAATCGGCGGTCGCCATGCCTTCGACGCGTGGACGGCCAAATCCGGCTTCCTTCAGCGTGCGAACAAGATGATCCGCGATCGCAGCGACATGCCGCGCCGAGCGACCGCTGGCGATGACCATGGTGTCGGCGAGAGAAGATTTACCTTTGAGATCAATCTGAATGATCTCTTCGGCTTTGTCGTCATCAAGCGATTTCAGCACCAATGCTTCTGCCTCGTGCGAAGCATCCGTGGAAACGACCGATCCCTGCGCCGCTTGGGCGGCTTCGGGGGTGCGCGATTCGCGCGAAAGGTCGGGTGACAGCGGCAAATTCCTTCTTCAGCCTATGCTAAGCGGGACATTAACACGCTCTGCCCGCTGCGACAAATGTGCTCCCTGTAATCTGTTCATCTAGCCCGTTTGGCGGCGCGTCTTGCGCAATTCCGTAGAAGAATCAGAGCGCCAGTGCGTCGTCACATAGGTCCAAGCTGGCAATTTGCGCCGCGTCAGGGTCTTGGCGGCGCTTTCGGGGACGCGGCCATTGGGGAATCGGCAGGCCTAGGGGCCGAGCCGGCCCTTCAGGCCAAAGCCCGGACGCGACACAATCAGGATCGGAACCTTGCGCGCAATATCCGGCCAGCGCCGCCAGCGATGCAGGCTGTCCAGAGAATCGCCACCTATCACCAGCACGAAGCGCACACCTGGCGCGCGCGCTTTCAAATGCTCGATCGTCTGGATCGTGAAACGCGCGGCGATGCGTGCCTCCAGATCGCTGACCACCATTTTGGAGCCGCGCGCCAGCCGGCGCGCCGCCTGCATACGATCCTCGACCGGCGCCGCCTCGCGCCGCTTCAGCGGATTCTGCGGCGACACAAGCCACCAGATTTGATCAAGCCCCGCCGCGACCAGCGCGCTATGCGCGACATGCGCATGACCCTCGTGCGGCGGATCGAACGTGCCGCCATAGAGGCCGATGGTCAGGCCGCGTGCGGCGCGTTCCTTGCCCCGAAAGCGAAAATGGATTTTCGACATTAGGGCCGAAGTTGCCCGCTGCCGCGCAGCTGATATTTGAACGTGGTGAGCTGTTCGGCGCCGACCGGACCGCGGGCATGCAGGCGACCCGTGGCGATGCCGATCTCGGCGCCGAAGCCGAACTCGCCGCCGTCCGCGAATTGCGTCGAGGCGTTCCAGAGCAGGATGGCGGAGTCCACATCGTTCAGGAATTTTTCCGCCGCGGCCTCGTCCGACGTGATGATCGCTTCGGTGTGGGACGAGCCATAGGCGCCGATATGCGCGATGGCTTCTTCGATCGTGTCGACGACGCGGACCGCCAGAATCGCCGACAGAAATTCCGTCGCCCAATCTTCCTCGGTCGCAGGCTTAATGCTGGGCACTAGCGCGCGGGCGCGTCCATCGCCGCGCAATTCGCAGCCCTTCTCTTCCAGCGCCTTGGCGATGGCGGGCAGGATCGACGGCGCGCAGGCGGCGTCGATCAAAAGCGTTTCCGTGGCGCCGCAAATCCCGGTGCGGCGCATCTTGGCGTTCACCGTCACGGCCAGCGCCATTTCCGGATCGGCAGCGGCATGCACGTAAGTATGACAATTGCCGTCCAGATGGCTGATCGTTGGCACCCGCGCTTCCTCCTGCACGCGGCCGACCAAACCTTTGCCGCCGCGCGGCACGATGATGTCGATGGCGCCGTTCAAGCCTTTCAGCATTTCGCCAACGGCAGCGC
>JBEVJO010000296.1:0-5106 GCA_040510175.1 Caulobacterales bacterium | reverse complement strand
CGTCGTCAAGATGGCGCTGTTGATGCTGAGTCTGGCTGCGCCAGCCTGCGCAAGCCCTTTGGACGTCCGTGATATGCCCCAGGAGCTTTCGCTGCCAACCCGGCCAGCGCAAGAAACCGTAGACACGTGCACGCCGTTTGCAGAAGCCCTGGCGACGCGGCCCGTCAAATTGCGTCAAACCTTCAGCGAACCATTTGATCGCCTTGACCTGGTCAAGACGTGGTCGCCGCATCATGACGGCGGGTATGAATGGATGACGAAGCGTTATCTCTCCGCCAGTGGCGATGAACAAATCTACGTGGATCGCGGTTTTAAGGGGACCAGCCGCGCACCGCTCGGCCTCAATCCGTTCCATATCGACAATGGCGTTCTGTCTATTGTCGGCGAACCCGTGCCTCCCAAGCTGCAGCGCTTTGTTGAGGGCCGGAAATATATGTCCGGGATGCTCACAACGCGCCAATCGCTCGTGCAAACCTACGGTTATTTCGAGATGCGCGCCCGAATCCCCGGCGGACAAGGGCTCTGGCCCGCTTTTTGGCTGCTGCCGGCCGACAAGTTCAGTTGGCCCCCGGAATTGGACATCATAGAGTCTCTGGGTCGGGATCCGGAAACCATCTATATGACCGCCCACTGGAAAAAGAACGGAACGGGCGCGCAGCAACACTCCGGCTGCAAATTTCGGCAGAATGATGCGACACGCGCGTTTCGCACCTATGGGGCTTTGTGGGAGCCCGAACAAATAACCTATTATATTGACCGCAAGCCCATCGGCTCGATCAAAACGCCTCCTGGGATGGATCAGCCCATGTACATGATCGTCAATCTTGGTCTTGGCGGCCATTGGGGCGGGATGATCGATCAGACGACTCCCTTCCCGGTCACCATGGAAGTCGACCATATCGCCGCATGGGCGCTGGAGAATGGCCCTGCTGTCCAAACAAAGAGGACCGTTCAATGACCGGTCTAGCGAAAGCAACGGATGGCCAGATCGTCATCGCCATTCCCACCTTCAGGCGGCCCGTCACACTGAAGCAACTCCTGGACAGTCTTGCCCCGGAAGTCCGCGGTACACGTACACGGATTATCGTGGGCGACAATGATTGCAGCGACGAAATCAAGCGGATCGTCGACCGTTATTCTGATCGCGCGAAAATTGAGTATCACCCCGTGCCTGAGCGCGGTTTGTCTCAGGTGCGAAATGCGCTGGTTTCCAAAGCGAACGCGGTCGCGCCGGACTGGCGATGGCTATTGATGCTGGATGACGACGGCTGGGTCCAACCAGGCTGGCTCAGCGCGATGACCGGAGCCGGAGAGCAATTTGACGCCGATCTGGTCGGCGGTCCCGTGATTGGCGTTCTGCCGGACGGCGCCAGCGTCATCGCCCGCAATAGCGTTTTCGCGAGCCGGCGGCGTTGGCCGAGCGGCCCCGTCAGCGCGCTGAACACCACGCAGAACCTCGCCATCTCGCGCCGCGTTTTAGACAGATTGGGGCTACCGCTTTTCGACAATCGCCTCGGGGCCTCGGGCGGCGAGGATTATGATCTGTTCCGTCGCACCGTCCGCGCCGGTGGCCGCTTGGCGTGGTGCGATGAAGCGGTAGTGATGGAGCCGGCGCCGCCGGAGCGGCTCACTCTTCAGTCGCTGCTGCACCGCTACTTTTCAACCGGCCTCTATATGAGCCGCATCGACCTTAATTATGAAAGCTGGCCCACGGGCCTCGGCAAGAGCTTGCTCGGACTGACGCGCAGCGCGGGCGAAATGCTATTTGGATCGCTCGCCGGACGGTCGAATTTGGCGGCGCGCGGAACGCTCATGACCGCGCATTATTTCGGCCGCTTAGGCGGATTGAGCGGCTTTAGCGGCGCCCGCTACAGCGCAGGGGAGCAGAGCTGATGGCCCCTTATGACTCTCAAGCATCAGAGCCCAGATCCTTGGCGGTCGGACTTTGCACCTATAAGCGCCCGGACGGCCTTAGGCGCGTTATTCGCCATATCGGCATTTCGGCGCGCAGCTTGGAGCAACCAGCGCACTTGATCGTGGTCGACAATGACGGCGCGGACGACGCGATAAAATCCATCGCGGAAGAAGCCGCGGCTGCAGCGGGCTTGAAGTTGCATTTCATCGTGGAGCCGAAGCCCGGCATATCCGCGGCGAGAAATGCGATCTTTGCTTGCGCCGAATCCATCGGCGTCGATTTGGTCGCCATGATCGATGACGACGAATGGCCTTCGGAGGCTTGGCTGACGGAACTCCTGCGCCAACGCGAAGCGACCGGCGCCGTGGTTGTCGGCGGTCCGGTACAGCCGGTCTTTCCGGATCACAAAAAGAACCTGGAGCGCGTCGCGCGCTGGTGGTCCGTTCAGCCGCAATTTCTGCATGGCCGGCCATTCGTCTTTTGCACCTGTAACTTCCTGATCGACATGCGCGCGATCCGCGATTTTCCGAGGCCCCTCTTCGACGATAGCTTCGGTCTGAGTGGCGGCGGCGATACGGTATTTTTTCGCCGGCTTTTTCACGCCGATCACGCCATGGCGTGGGCTGAACGCGCGCTTGTTTACGAAGATGTCCCGGAATCGCGCGCCTCCCTGAAATGGATGCGCACACGCCGGTTTCGGGTCGGCAATCACGCCGTCAGTTGGGAGGCGCTGGACCATGGACGCCTACAGACCCTTGGCAAAACGCTCGCGCTGACGGCCCGCCTCGGCGTTTATCCGCTTTTCGGCCGAGAACCGGAAGCGCCCTTCACCGGCTGGCTGCTCGAGATGGATAAAATCCGCGGGCGCTGGGATGCTCACACGGGGTCGCTCTATATGGAATACAACCGCCCTGACGCGATCGGCCACGAAAAAGCATGCCGGTGACGCTGGACCCCCAAGCGGACGCCGTACCGCCGCAGCCCTCCGCTTTGTTTGCAAAGGCGGCGCAGGCGCTTAGCCGCCATGGGATTTGGCGTTTTGTTCGTGCACTGATCCCGACCGCCGCCTCGCTCGCCATTCAATTCGCGGCGTTCGCGATCACCGCGCGCGGTCTCGGCATTGAGGAGTTCGGCCGATATGCCGTCATCCTTGGATTGGCGGCGATCGGACTGGAGCTTGTGGGATTGGGCGGCGCAGATTTACTCGTTCGAGGGGTGTCTCGCGATCGATCCCAGGCGGGGCCCCTATTCGGTCAGATGCTGACGCTGATCGCTTTAAGTTTGCCCGTGGTGACCCTGCTTGGATGGTGGATCGCCACTGCACACTTGGAAAGTTCGATCGCTCCATCCCTGATCCTTGTCGCCATTGCCGGCGAACTCCTGATCGGACGCATAGCGTCATCGACAGAGCTGATGATGGTGGCGCACGGCGACACCTTTCTCGCCGCCTGCGTTCGTTTCTGCACCGCCTTCGTGCGGTTTCTGACTGCTGCAATCTATTTCTCGCTCGGCAAATTGCTGGAAGGCTGGATTTTGGCCGCCTTCGCCCAGGCATTGCTGCTCTCTATCATCTATGTCGGATTGGCCGCTTATCGTTACGGGCGACCCCGTTTCTCGCTGAAATTCCAGCATTGGCGGGACGGGCTTGCCTTTTCCGCCAATCAAACGGCCAGAGCCTCGCAAAGCAATCTTGATCGCGTGATCCTGTCGAAGTTTGCAACCGACGCCGTGCTCGGGGCGTATTCGGCGGGCTCTCGCTTTCTGCAATTGGGCTTGTTCCCGCTGCAGGTCGTGACCCGCATTCTCTATCCCAACTTTTTTGTGCACGGCGAAAAAGGCATTGGGGCGGCGCGCGCGTACGCAGTGCGTTGTCTACCGGCGCTTCTCGCCGCTGGCATCGGCGGCGGCCTCGCTGTCGCAGTGGCCGGTTATTTCGCGCCCACGATTCTTGGGCAGGAATTCGCCGCGTCGCGTCACTTTTCCATGCTTCTGTCACTGTGCATGCCGTTCATCGCCCTGCAATATCTCGCAGCGGACACGTTAACGGGCGCAGGCTTTCAACATATCCGCGCGGTCGTCTTCGGAGTCGCGGCGATAGCGTTCGGCCTGATCATGGCGTCGGGCGCCGCTTTGGGCGGCGTCAACGGCGTCTTGGCGGCGCTCATCGGCGCACACGCGATACTGGCCGCAATTCTGTGGGCGATCGCTTGGAGCATCCAAGACGACAAGGCCACGATATGAGCTTCAACGACGCCGCAGATGCGACGAGGCGGTTGAACGTCATTTTGGCTGATCCATCGCTGTTTACCGGCCCCTACGATTCCGGGCTCACCGCCGGGCTCGCCGCGGCGGACGTGGATTGCCGATGGGTCGTCCGCCCTCTGCGTGCTGGAGAGCGAGCCGATCTTCCTACGGACATCAGCAACCCTATCTTTTATCGCGGAACCGACAGAGCAACTTGGGCGCCGAAACCACTCCGCCCAGTGCTGAAGGGCTTTTCGCATATTATCGGTTGGGCTCGCTTGCTGCAGCAAATCCGCCGGCAACGCCCCGACATCGTTCATTTTCAGTGGACGGTGCTGCCGATCATCGACGCCATTGGCATGCTCTTGGCGCGTCGAAAGGCAGCGCTCGTCTTAACCGTGCACGATGCGACGCCCTATAATGGCGACCGTCTATCAATCCTGCAGCGTGTAGGCTTCGACTATCCCATCAAGATCGCGCAGCGGGTGATTGTTCATACTCAGTCGGCGGCCCAAAAGCTGAGCAGCCGAGGCTGCGATCCCGCGAAAATACGCGTCGTTCCCCATGGCCCGCTAACGTTCAGCCCAGGTCTGACGCAACCGCCTCTTCCGCGCGCAGACTCAAGATTCACGTTCGTATTGTTCGGCCAGCTCAAGCCCTACAAAGGCCTGGATGTCCTCGTTGAAGCGTTGGCCCTGACGCCCCCGGAGTATCGAAAACAGATGCGGATCATCATTGCCGGCGCGCCAATGATGAACATGTCCACGCTTCTGCGCCGTATCGCCGAACTTGACCTGCGAGAAACGATCGATCTGCGCCTGGGCCGTTTGCCAGACGATCAAATGGCGCGGCTGTTTCAGGAGGCAGACTCGTTTGTCTTTCCCTACCGGCAAATCGACGCCAGTGGCGTTTATTATCTCGTTCGGCCACTGAAAAAGTGGATGATC
>JBEVJO010000295.1:0-4368 GCA_040510175.1 Caulobacterales bacterium | reverse complement strand
TACGCCACACAGAAAGACGCCAAGCGCATCGAAAGCGCTTTGCGCGGATTCAACCCAGAGGCGCCCGCCGAAAAACAGCCACCGGTCTATGCCGTGCTGTCAATCGGCAAGGACGGCCAAGCACGCTTGAAGGCCTTGTTGCTCGGCGATGAGCGGATCGATCTGTCCTGGTTGTAAGTCACCGCCGCAACGATCATGATGTCCACACGTTGAAAGACGGGACAGCGGGGCGCGTAGCATGACCTTGACCAAACTGATCACTTTCACGGCGCTGATTTATCTGAACGGCTGCTCCGCCATGCAATCCGGCCCGCAAGCGAATTTCGCGCCCGTCAACGCCGGACCAAGCAAGTCCGCGCCACTTCCCAATACGGTCAGCGCCGATCAATTCACATGGGACGTCGCGCCGGGCGCAGCGCCGCAAACGCTCCGGCTGACGCAAAAAATTCAAGTGGCCTCCGCCGGCGCCGAAACCCCGCCGCAAACCCCGCCGACCGACGAGCAGGTGAAAAAGGCCGCCGAACAGGCTCTGCCGCCAAGCTGCAAGATCGAAGAGGTCAAAACCAGCAACGGCGAGTCGCAGGTGAAATTCAGCTGCTAAATGGGCGCCAAGCCGCGTCAAATTAGATCTTAGCTCGTTCTTTGCCTGGCTGCGGATTGGTCGTTGGTCTGGCGCCACACGGCTTTTGCCCTTAAATAAACGCAGCGCGACCTTCGGTCGTTTCCCCCATCCAGCCCCCCAAGGACACACCCCCATGCCTCAAGTCAAAGCTTACGGCGCTCAATCGGCCGAAGCCCCCATCGCACCGCTGACCATTGAACGCCGTTCCGTGGGCGCATCGGACGTATCCATCGACATTCTCTATTGCGGCATCTGCCACTCCGACATCCATTTCGTGCGCAACGAATGGCACAATGCCAATTATCCCGCCGTGCCAGGCCATGAGATCGTCGGCCGGGTGACCGCGATCGGCGATAGCGTCAGCAAGCATAAAGTGGGTGATCTGGTCGGCATTGGCTGCCTGGTCGATTCCTGTCGCGTCTGCGCCCCCTGCCAGGAAGGCGAGGAGCAATTCTGCGAAAAAGGCGGGACCGGCACCTATATGGGCATCGAAAAACAGACGGGCCAACCCACCAATGGCGGGTATTCGAAAGCGATCGTCGTCGATCAGGATTTCGTGCTGCGCGTCCCCAGCAAATTGAAGCCCGAAGAAGCTGCGCCGCTGCTCTGCGCAGGCATCACCACCTATTCGCCGCTGCGCCACTGGAAAGTGGGACCAGGGCAGAAGGTCGGCGTGGTCGGCCTTGGCGGCCTCGGTCATATGGGCGTGAAATTCGCGCGCGCTTTGGGCGCGCATGTCGTGCTGTTCACCACCTCCAAATCCAAGGTCGAGGACGCCAAGCGCGTCGGCGCGCATGAAGTCGTCGTGTCCAGCGACCGGGAACAAATGAAAGCGCACGCCAACAGCTTTCATTTCATTCTAAGCACCGTCGCCGCTTCGCACGACCTCAATCCCTACGTGAATTTGCTCCGCCGCAACGCCACGCTTTGCTTGGTCGGCGCCCCTGAACATCCGAACAAGCCGGCCAGCGAATTCTCGCTGATCGGCGGGCGTCGTTCCGTCGCCGGCTCGCCCATCGGCGGCATCGCGGAAACGCAGGAAATGCTGGATTTCTGTGCTGAGCATAATATCGCCCCAGACATCGAAATGATCGCCATGCCGGACGTGAACAAAGCGTATGAGCGCGTTTTGAAATCCGATGTGCGCTATCGCTTCGTCATCGATATGGCGACGCTGTAAGGATCAAGGCGCGTCTCATGCCGAAATGGACGGTCGCGGACATTCCGCAGCAATTCGGAAAGCTTGCGATCGTCACCGGCGTGGGCGGCCTCGGCTTTGAAACGGGCCTGGCATTGGCGCGCGCCGGCGCCGAAGTCGTTATGGCTGGCCGAAATGACGACAAAGGCGCTGCTGCGGTTAAGAGCATTCAAAGCGCATTCCCAAAAGCAAACGTGCGCTTTGAACTGCTCGATCTCGCGAGCCTCGCCTCGGTCACCGGCTTCGCCGAGCGCATGATGGCGGCGCAGACGCCGATCGGTATTCTCATAAACAATGCGGGCATCATGGTCCCTCCGACGCGGCTCACCACGGCGGACGGTTTCGAGCGTCAGTTCGGGATCAACCATCTAGGCCATTTCGCGTTGACCGCCCACTTGCTGCCGCTCTTGCGCCAGGCCTCCGGCGCACGCGTTATTTCCGTCTCCAGCATCGCGGCCAGAACCGGCCAGATTCGCTTTGACGATCTGCAATGGGAACGCAGCTACAATCCCGGCGCCGCCTATGCGCAAAGCAAGCTGGCGAATATTCTCTTCGCGCTGGAGCTGCAGCGCCGCTCCGATATTGGCGGCTGGAAGATCGCCAGCATCCCTGCCCATCCCGGCGTCTCAAAAACGGATTTGATCGCCAACGGCCCCGGCGCCGCGTCACCTCTTCTGCCGCTTCAATCCTTGATTGGCCAAAGCGCGGCGGCGGGCGCCTTGCCGATCCTGTTTGCGGCGACCGACATCAACGCAATCGGCGGCGTCTATTATGGCCCAGCTGGTTTGTTGCAGCTAAGAGGCGCGCCGGCAAATGTCGCGCTGCCAAGCGGCGCCCATGACGATGCGGCGGCGGTGCGTTTGTGGCGCGAATCCGAAGCGCTCACCGGCGTAAAGTTTCACGGTCGATAAGTCTCTATGACGGAGCCCTCCAAACCCATCGCCTTGGAGGCGCGGGCGCAAGCTGCGGATCGCCTTTTCTCTCCCTCCGCCGCGCGCAATCGCGCGCCGATCCTCGAAGTGTTGCGAGACGTTCTGCCAGCTTCCGGCAAAGTTTTGGAGATCGCCGCCGGGACCGGCGAGCACGTCACGTTCTTCGCCAAACATTTGCAGGACCTGCAATGGATTCCGTCCGATCTGGACGACGCCTCGCGGCGCAGCATCGCCGCCTGGAGCTCCGAGAACAAGCTCACCAATGTCGCGCCGCCGCTGGCGATCGACGCGCGCGCGCCGGTCTGGGGCGTCGAGAGCCAAGCGCCGTTCGATGCGATCCTCAACCTGAATATGATCCATATCGCCCCGTGGACTGCGGCGCATGGTCTCTTTGCCGGCGCGGGACGCCTGTTGAAACCGGCTGGCGTCTTATTTCTCTACGGACCGTTTCAGGAAGGCGGCGTGCACACCGCGCCGTCAAACGCCGAGTTCGAGCGCTCGCTAAAATCCCGCGACCCGAATTGGGGCGTGCGGGATATCGATGATCTGAACGCTTTGGCTGCGTCCAACGGCCTCAAACTGACCCGCCGCTTCGACATGCCCGCCAACAATCAATCTCTGGTCTTTGAGAAAGTATCGTAGCAATATTCGGGTTCTTGAGCCTGGGAGGATTTCATGACGGTGCAATTACCGGCGGACAGCCCGAAAAACACGGAAGAATTATTCGCCCGCATCGGCAAGATGAAGGACGGCGGCTGCACGCTTGACGATCTGCGCATTCTGGCTTTGGGCGAAGCAATCGGCTTGGCGCTTTATGAAAACTTGGCCGAAGGCGTAGAGAACCCGGACGCCAAGGAACTTCTTCGCCAGAACGGCCGCGAAGAAATGAAGCACGCGCACCGCGTCGCCAAAGCGATAGAACACATTACCGGCGAACCGTTTTCCATCCCACCGATCGAAGAGATTCCATTTTACACGCCGCTGCCGAAGGCGACGGTAACCAAGGCCTCGCTCGCTAAACTGGCGGAAGCGGAATTCGCTGGCGAAGACCTCTATGCGGCAATCGCCTCCAGCTTCGACAATGCCGACGCGATCGCGCTGTTCAAGCAAAACGGCAAGGAAGAACTTGAGCACGGCGCCCGTCTGGTAAAGGCGTCGGAATTCTTGCCCGCTTAAGCCCGAACTTTTTGCGCCGGACGGCTCGGCGGCGCCATGCGTTTGCGCAAGTCGTCCGCCAATTTCACCATCGCCTGCGCGGCATAGGATTGCGGCGCCCGCTGCAGGATCGGGATTTGCGCACGAATGCAATCGCGCACCCGCGTATCGCGCGGAACGACGCCCAGAAGCTGCGGTTTAAAATCCAAAAAGCGATGGCAGGCTTCCGACAGGGCGCCGAACGTGCGGTTGCTCTCCTCGCCGGACTCCGCCGAATTGACGACGATCAAAGGTTCGCATTCCGGCGCGCGTTGGCGCAGCACCTTGATGAAGGCGTAAGCGTCGGTGAGCGATGTCGGCTCATCATTGACGACAATGATCTGTTTGTCCGCCGCAGCCGCCAGCCGCATCAGATTGGAATTCACACCGGCGGCGAGATCGAAAATCACGCGGTCATAGAT
>JBEVJO010000294.1:0-3119 GCA_040510175.1 Caulobacterales bacterium | reverse complement strand
CTCTGGCGCGGTGGACGTGCTGGTCATCGACTCGGTGGCGGCGCTGACTCCGCGCGCTGAATTGGAAGGCGAGATGGGCGACAGCCTGCCCGGCCTGCAAGCGCGCTTGATGAGCCAAGCCTTGCGCAAGCTCACCGGCTCGATCTCCAAGTCCAAGACGCTGGTGATTTTCATCAACCAGATCCGCATGAAGATCGGTGTGATGTACGGGAATCCGGAAACCACCACCGGGGGCAACGCGCTGAAATTCTACGCGTCTGTGCGTCTGGATATCCGCCGCACCGGCGCGATCAAGGAACGCGAAGACACGATTGGCTCGCAAACCCGCGTGAAGGTGGTGAAGAACAAGGTCGCGCCGCCGTTCAAGCAGGTCGAGTTCGACATCATCTATGGCGAGGGCGTTTCCAAGACCGGCGAATTGCTCGATCTTGGCGTGAAAGCCAACATCGTCGAAAAATCCGGCGCCTGGTTTTCCTATAACGGTCAGCGTTTGGGGCAAGGCAAGGAAAACTCGCGTGCCTTCCTCAGGGACAATAAGGCGATGGCCGACGAGATCGAAGAAAAGATCCGCAAGAATTCCGGCCTGCTGGCCGAGGAACTGCTGGTCGGCGAACCGGAAGACGATTCCGACGATTGATTGCGCGCGGCGCGCCGCGCAATTCAAACGGGCGTTTGAAGCCCAAAAATAAATCTTGTGATGCGGAGCCTTGAGATGGCGGATCAGGACGTGATCCAGCTGCTGCGGACGATTGCGCAGTTGGAGGCCGGCGGCGCGCCGGCGATCAATAGACATTTGGCGGCCGAGTGCGTGGCGCGCGGTTACGCGGTGAATTGGCGCGACGGCTATGTGCGGACGCGCTTAGGCAAGGCAGTTTTGCGGAGGTCCAACGATGCTTGAGAAGCAGAAATTCTTTCGTCAGCCGGACTCCAAAGGCGCGGCGCCGGCTCAAAGCGGAACCACAGCGCGGACCTGCTCATGCTCGCCCGGCGCCGCATTGTTTCCAGGATTGGTCAAGGGCTGCCATCATGGGCAGAACAAGCGCTGAGGGCTGAGCAGGAACGTTCCGTCGAGCTCGGGGCTTTAGTGGTCAGGAGGCGGGAATGGACCAGCGCGTCAGCTTCATCACTTTGGGCGTGGCGGATGTGAAAGCGGCCACTGCCTTTTATGAGCGGCTAGGTTGGAGACGATCGCCAGCCAGCCAAGCGGAGATCACGTTCTTTGATCTTGGCGGCATGGTCCTGGGTCTGTTCGGCCGGGCGTCCTTGGCCGAGGACGCCAAGCTGCCGGATTCCAAACCAGGCTTCTCCGGAATTTCGCTAGCCTGTAATCAGCGCAGTGAAGCGGACGTCGATTCCACGATCGCTGTGGCGGTAAAGGCGGGCGCAAAATTGCTCAAGCCTGCGGAGCGGGTTTTTTGGGGCGGCTATTCGGGCTATTTCGCTGATCCTGACGGCCATGTCTGGGAAATCGCGTTCAACCCAATGGCGCCGTTGGATGCCGAGGGGCGCGTTTCTTTGTGACATTAACGTTAAGGCTCAATTCACACGGTTCTGCGTAATCTGGCTTCAGGTTTGCATGGAGCCATGCATGAGCACGCTCTTTTCAGATGAGGAACTGCGTTCAGCCCTCGAAAGCGCAAAAAGGCGCTGGGATGAGACGCTGCACGGCGCCGTTGAACAGGTCTCGCGAAAAACCGAACGGGATTTGGACATCGCGCAGGTCAAGGCGGTCTATCACCGTCTGGGCTGCGAAGCCGCGCAACGCTGGGGTCTGTTGCGCTAGCATTCTGCGGCCGGTTCGGCCCAGACACCCGGCTTCGGCCGGCTAGGCGTTGCGCCGCTAACGCCTAGGCGCGTCGGGCGTTGCCTCTAATCCCCAGGACTTTTTGAAATTCAAGGGTTTTGTGACCGCCCGGCTTGGCGCGGCCTGCTATCTCTCTCTATAAGGCCATAAATTCCGAATAATCGCGCGGGCGGCGTCCCGCGCTTATATGAGTTTTGTGTTTATGGCCTCCCTGAAAGACATCCGCGCCGGCTTCCTCGATTATTTCAAACGGAACGGCCACGCGGTGATGCCGTCCAGCGCTTTGGTGCCGAACAACGATCCGACCCTGTTGTTCACCAATGCCGGCATGGTCCAGTTCAAGAACGTTTTCACGGGCGTCGAGGAGCGGCCGAGCCCGCGCGCGGCGACGTCGCAAAAGTGCCTGCGCGCCGGCGGCAAGCACAACGACCTCGACAATGTCGGCTACACGTCGCGCCACCACACCTTTTTCGAGATGCTGGGGAATTTTTCCTTCGGCGATTATTTCAAGGAAGAGGCCATCGGCTTCGCCTGGGAATTGATCACCAAGGATTTCGCCCTGAACAAGGACAAGCTCCTGGTCACGGTCTATTCCGAAGACCAAGAGGCGCCGGTGCTTTGGAAAAAGATCGCCGGACTGCCGGAAGAGCGCATCATCCGCATCCCCACCAACGACAATTTCTGGCGGATGGGCGACACAGGCCCGTGCGGCCCGTGCTCGGAAATCTTCTATGATCATGGAGACAAGATTTTCGGCGGTCCTCCAGGCTCGGCGGATCAGGATGGCGACCGCTTCGTCGAAATCTGGAACCTGGTCTTCATGCAATATGAGGAGCGGGCGGGCGGTGAACGCACGAGCCTGCCCAAACCCTCAATCGACACCGGCATGGGGCTTGAGCGCGTCTCCGCGGTGTTGCAGGGCGTCACCTCGAATTACGACACTGATCTGTTCAAGGCTTTGATCGCGGCGAGCGTCGAGGCGACCAAGGTGAGGGCCGATGGCGACCACGCCGCCAGCCATCGCGTCATCGCCGACCATCTGCGCGCCTCGTCGTTCTTGATCGCCGACGGGGTGCTGCCGTCCGCTGAGGGGCGCGGTTACGTTCTGCGCCGGATCATGCGCCGCGCCATGCGCCACGTGCATTTGCTCGGCGCGCGCGAGCCATTGATGCATCGTTTGGCGCCCGCGCTCGTCGCGCAGATGGGCGAGGCCTATCCGGAATTGGTCCGCGCCGAGCCATTAATCCGCTCCACGCTGCTGGACGAGGAAGAACGCTTTCAGCGCACGCTGGGGCGTGGTCTGGAAATTCTGGAA
>JBEVJO010000293.1:0-4564 GCA_040510175.1 Caulobacterales bacterium | reverse complement strand
TTTGAGTTGCGGCTGCAGGTATGGCGCGCGCAGGGGCGCATTCCAAAAGACGCGCCCAGCGCCGATTTAAATGATCTGTCGAAAGCCGGCTTGCCGACCGTGTTCAAAAAAGCCGCCGCGTTCGCGCGCGCCTCAGGAACGATATTGCTCAACGACTGCCGGCTGTGCCGCCATGACGGCTCGGTGCGTTTCCAGCCCCAGACGCAGCAGGCCAGCATGAAAAGGTTTGAGCCGAAATCCAACGCCATCCAATGATTGAAGATTGGCTGGACGAAAACAAAGTAATAGTTGAACCAGAAGAACGGCAACAGCGCGATTCCGTAAACCAGGAACGTCGTGCGCGTGAAGCGGCTGAAAAACGCGAACAGGCCGGACAAGATTGCCTGCGCCCCGAAACAGGCCATCAGTAAATGCGAGGTGGGGTTGTCAACCACCGCCTCGGGGCGCAGGCCGAGGCGCTCGACGCTGCCGGGCGCGACCACGCACCATGCGCCGAGGATCAGAAACGGCGCGGCGATGAGGCGTTGCGGCAGTAAAGCGGATCGCATCAATCGCCCTCCATCAGCAAAATTAGTTTTCTTTGCGTACCCAGAGCATTCGTTGCACCGTGCGGTCTTTATTGATCACTAGCGATTTGGCGGCGCCCAGCACATGCAGGATCAAGAGCGGCCAAAACAAATTCTTGGTTAGGCCATGTACCGTCTCGGCGATCTTGTGGACGGATTGATTGCGTTCGGCGAAAGGCGAGGGGATCGCGAACCAGTCGAAGACCTTGATGGGATTGGCTGTCGATAGGGCCGCCAGTGGGCCGGAGATAATCATCACCGCAATCATCGCCAGAAACAAATGCTGCACCGCTTTGGCGACGGGCGTCAGCCATTTGTGCGATGACAGCGGCGCCGGCTTGGGTTGCGTAAAGCTCCAGATAACACGCCCGGCCAGGAACAGAAAAAAGCAGGCGCCCAAGGACATATGATAGGCCAGCAGCGGCGCGCGCGCTTCGCGTGTGGCGGCTTCGCCCGCCGTGTCCCCTGAAAAATATAGCCAGATCACCCCGATGGCCGAAATCCAATGCAGCGCGATGGCAAGCCAGCCATACGCCACGCTGCTGTTCTTGGTTTGCATTCGGTCATTCCCCCATCGCCCCAGGGTTCTTAGGCAGTTTCCGCTGCGCCGCCAAGGGGTTCGTTTTTGTCGCCGCCCCTGCGCTGAATTTCATGTTAGTCGAACTGAAATTAAATGTTGCGCGCCGATAATTTCATGATAATAGTATTTACATGAAAGACGCAGCCGCCACCGAAAAACGCTCTTATCGCCAAGGCGCCCGCGCCGAAGCCGCAGAGGCTACGGCCGTGCGGATCATGGAAGCGTTCCTGAACCGCGCCGAAACGCAATGGTTCGATGAAATTACGCTGGACTCATTGGCGCAGGATGCGGGCGTGACGGTGCAAACCGTGATCCGCCGCTTCGGCGGCAAGGACGGCGTGGTCGATTCCGCGAGCGACCTGTTCGGGCGCGGCGTGATGAATCGCCGCCAGGTCAAAACGGGCGACATTCTGAAGGCCGTCGACGCCTTGTCGCGCGATTACGAGGAGTGCGGCGCATTGGTCATGCGCGTGCTGTCGCAGGAAGACCGCTATCCGGTGTTGAAACGCGTCGCGGATTATGGCCGCGTTGGTCATCGCGAATGGCTGGCGGGCATGTTCGCGCAATGGCTGACGCCTTTGACCCCCAAGGCGCGCGAGGCGCGTCTCGACGCCTTGGTGGCGGCGACGGATTTATATTTGTGGCGGCTCGTCCGCGTCGACATGGGACGCGACGTTCCCGCCTACAAAAAACTGGTTCTGAACTTGATCGCCGGGGCATTGGACGGCGCAAAGCCTTGGGAGAAATCCAAATGAACAAAAGCAGCAACGCGTACCGGCGCGCAATCGAGGCCGATTTCGATCTTCGTCCGGCGCAAATCTATGCCGAAGCGGCGAGCTACCTACAGCAACAAAAGCTCCTGGCGTTGCAAACCGCCATGCAGAGCTTGTTTTGGAAACCGCCGCGCCGGCGGAACTAGGCGCATTTAAAGGAAATCCGTCGCCGGGTTTTTGATCCTGTGCGATAATAGAGAGGAGAGGGCCATGAAGATGCTTCATGCCAGTGCAAACCCGCGTTCTTTTTTGCTCGCCACCTTCGAGGGCGGCGGCTCTGTTGGGCCGGTCATCGTTGTGGCGCAAAAGTTGCTGGCGCGAGGCCATAAGGTCCGCGTGATGAGCGATGAGGCCAATCGCGGCGACGCCGAATCCGTCGGCGCTGAATTCGTCCCTTGGTCCCGCGCGCCGAACCGCGCCGATCGTAGCCGGTATTCAGATCCGACCAAGGATTGGGAAGCGCAAGGCCCGGATCAATTGAAGCGTTGGATCGATTATGCCTTCGCCGGTCCCGCCTTGTTGTACGCCCAGGATGTCATCGAAGAACTGGAGCGCGAACCAGCGGATCTCGTGATCGGCAGCGAGCTCATCCTGGGCATCGGTCTTGGCTGCGAAGCGATCGGTCAGCCGCACGCGCTTCTTGCGTGCTGTCCACTGTTCTATCCGGTGCAGGGCGCGACGCCGATGGGCATTGGGCTCCGTCCGGCCCACTCAGATGAAGAGCGTGCGCAGCATGCGCAAGCCAGCGCCATGATCCACGACTTGTTCGACCACGGATTGCCGGCCTTGAACGCCGCGCGCGAAGCCCTGGGCCTGGCGCCTCTGGCGCATGCGCTGGATCAAACTTGGCAAGCGGATCGCGTTTTGGTCGCGTCCAGTCCGGCCTTTGATTTCAATGCGCCTGCGATGCCTGACAAGGTCTCTTACGTCGGGCCGCAATTGGGTTCTGCCTGCTGGGCCAAGCCGTGGGTTTCGCCCTGGGCGGATGACGATACGCGGCCTTTGGTGGTGGTCGGCTTCTCAACAACATTCCAAGATCACGCTGAGGTGCTCCAGCGCATCATGAACGCAGCGGCGGATTTGCCCGTGCGTGTGCTGGTGACGCTGGGCGGATCCATCGAAGACCATGAGGTCGTCGCGCCGCACAATGCCGTGGTGGCCCATAGCGCGCCGCATGATGTCGTGATGCGCGAGGCGGCCCTGGTGGTCACGCATGGCGGCCACGGCACGGTGATGCGCGCGTTGGTGCATCAGAAACCCATCCTTGTCTTGCCGCATGGCCGGGACCAGACGGACAATGGCGCGCGTGTGGAAGAGCAGGGCGCTGGGCTGATGTTGCATGCTGGGGCCAGCGTTGAGCAAATTCGCGACAGTCTGCGGATTTTATTGAACGACCCGCAATTTGTGCTGGCGGCCCAGACCCTGGGCGAGAAAGTCTGTGCGGACGCCGCGCAATCGCGTGTTGTCGAGGAATTGGAAGCGCTGGCGCATCAATCTTCGGCTTCCGGCTCGGAAATACGCTGCGCCTAAAATCGCGCAACGCGCGACGGCCAGGCGCATCCGCCGCGTATCGAAAGCGCCATCACATCATCATTCAAACAGGAGAGAGCCATGAAAGCTCAGGACGCTATCTTTTTGCCCGCAGGTCAGGGCCGCAACGCCAATGTGATCGGGATGACCCATATCACAAAAGTGTCGCCGGTCGAGGACGGCGCCGCGTTTCTCGCGGCGGAAATCATTATTCCACCGCGGTGCGGTCCGCCGATGCATCGCCATGCGGCCGATTCCGAATGTTTCTATGTGCTGGAGGGGCAAATCACCTTTGGAACACCCGACGGCGAAATCGTCGCCAAACCCGGCGAGTTTTGTTTCCTGCCAGCGGGCGGTGCGCATTCGTTTCGCAATGACGGCGATCAAAATGCGAAGGCGTTCGTGGTGGTCAGCCCTGGCGTCGCGGCGCACTATTTTTTCGGTGAGCTAGATCGCTCGCTGAACGGCAAAGTTGATGTGGCGGCTGTGGCGGAGATCGGCGCCCGCAACGGCCTTTCCTTCGTGACGGCGTGACGCTGCGCCATACGGTTCGGAGGCCCCGGACCATGCGACTCCGACCCGCTTGCGGCGCCCGCGTGCATGGATAGACTCCCTTTGCATTGCCTGGGAGGACTGCATGCCGTTGTTCCGGTTCGAACATCACAGCGAGAAAATGGCGAGCGCGCCGGTATTCATCGGCCGCTTGGCGATCAATTTGGGCGCTGCCTGCGTGATGATCGCAATCGTCCTCGGTCTGGGCATGACCGGGTATCATGTCATTGAGCACATGCCCTGGATCGACGCCTTTCTGAATTCGAGCATGCTGCTCGGCGGCATGGGGCCGGTCGATACGATGAAGACGGAGGGCGGAAAATTATTCGCGGGCTCGTACGCGCTGGTGTGCGGGCTGGTGATCGTCGCCGCCACCGCCATTTTCCTCGCGCCTGTCATGCACCGCGTCCTGCACGCCGTGCACGCGGACGATGAGGGGGATTGAACTTGTCCCAAAGAGGCGATTGCCCATCGCGTTTCGCCGTGACACATTAGGATGATGGGTAAGTTTGAACGAATCCTCGCCGCCTTGGCGGCGCTTCCCGGCGAACGGCGCGAGGAAA
>JBEVJO010000292.1:0-3477 GCA_040510175.1 Caulobacterales bacterium | reverse complement strand
GCGGCGGCGCGGGCATATTCCAGAACGTTCAGATGCCCGGCCACGTTCGAGCGCTCATAGGCGAACGGCGCTTCCAGCGAATAGCGAACACCGGCCTGGGCGGCCAAATGGATGATGTTGCTGACTTGGCTGGATGGCAGCGCGGCCTGCAGCGCGCCCTCTTGGGCGATGTCCGCTTCGACGAAACGGAAGCCCTTGTTCGCGTTCAGTAAAGCGAGCCGGGCGCGTTTCAGCGCCGGATCGTAATAATCATTCAGACTGTCGACGCCCAGCACGTCCTGTCCGGACTCAAGCAGCCTTTGAGCGACGTGAAAGCCTATGAAACCAGCGGCGCCGGTGAGAAGGAGCATGAAAAGGCGACCACCCGAAATTTCGCGCAAGCTATGCTGGGCGCACTCTATGTCAATGCAAACTGGGTCGAGGCGGTCTAGCGCCAGATTTTACGCGCTGCGTCGAGCAGTGCGCGGCGGCGGTCCAGCGTATTTTCCACCTGATCAAACTGGTCGCCGGCCAAAGCGCGGGTGACATTCTCCAGCGAATCTTCATCCGCCTGAATTGCCATGCCGCGCATTTTCCAAATCCAGAGGGCGGTTTTCACTGCGTTTTCGGGGCGCTCCGCCAGTTCGGGGTGATTGATCAGATCAAGACCCAGCCCCTCAGCCGCCGCCGCGTAATTGGCGCGGCCGGCCAGCATCAGCATGCCGCGTCCCTTATAGCGGGGTCCGTCGTCCTTCTCGGTATTGCCGAGCGCCGCGCCTAACGGCGTGCCTGGGTCGCAGTGCTGGCGGAAATAGTCGTCCGGCAGGCGGCTGTGCCCTTCCAGAAACGAAGTATAGTGGTCTGTTTCATAAGCACTTTGCGCGAAGAAATGCTGGAGTCGCAACGGCGTCTGGATGGCGGCGTCCGGCAATTGCTGGGAGAGAGGCTCGGCGATGCTGTCCATCAGGCTCTGACCGCCTTTGGGGCAGAAAGCCTTGAGTTTTTCGCGGATTTCGTCCGGCTGCATCAGGCGTGGTTTAGGATTGCGCTCGCGCAGCCAATGCGACGCCGCCCAGCCGGTCGCCGCGCCGGTGATCGCGCCGCGCAGGCGGATTTTCCACCACTCATCGCCCGGCGCGGTTTCCAGGACATGGACGGTCTCGCCGCGCATCAAATAGCGCAGGATGCGGCCGGTTGCCGCAGGTTCGTCCCGCAACCGAAGCCGTTCGGCTGTGACAATATAGACGTCGCGCATGGCTCTCGACATCCGGCGGCCAGAATTCCAGGAGGGGCTCTTCCTGAAGGCGATGCGCGCGGATCGTCAATAGAGGGAATGTTTCCGCCGCTGCGCTTCTGCAGGTCCGCCCTGCACAAAAAGCGGTTGACGCGCCCCCGGCGCCCATAAAAAAAGCGTGCGTTCCGCGACGTATTGCGCGAAGTCACTGCTGACTCGCGACTTTCCTCCCGCGAGATAAAAATTTGAGCGACAAGGGGCAATTACCGGATGGCTGAGGGCGGAAGCGCGGCGGCGGTCAAAAAGGCGGGGGCGCCTGAACGACCATTATCGCCGCATTTGCAGGTTTGGCGCTGGCACGCCACGATGTGGACCTCGATCCTGCACCGGGCGACCGGCATTGGATTGTACGGCGGAGCGATCTTTTTCACGCTCTGGTTGGTCTCGGTGTCGCTTGGGCCGCAAATCTATGGCGTCTCGTCTTCTCTGATCGGCTCGCCGGTCGGCCAGATCGTTTTGTGGGCAATCTTGTTTTGTGCCTGCTTTCACATTTTGAGCGGCCTGCGTCATTTGGTGTGGGACGTCGGCTTCGGCTTCAAAAAGCAGACGGCCAGCTTTTGGAGCGTGGTCATTGTTTTGGGCGCCATCGCGATGACGGCCGGGCTTTATGTCTGGGTCGCCTCTGCGCCGCCGCCGCCGCCGCAATTCGGAGGCATGCCGATCCAATGAGCCGCCCGTCAAATTCTCTACGTCAACCGCTCGCCAAAGCGCGCGGCCTGGGCTCCGCCAAAGAAGGCTCCGGCCATTTCATCACCCAGCGCGTCACTGCGATCGCGCTTTTGTTTTTGCTCCCATGGCTGATCATTTCGATGATCAAGGCACACGTACAGCACGGCTGGGAAGCCGCCGCCTTGTGGCTAAACATGCCTTGGAACGCCGTGCCTGCCGCCCTGTTCATCGTCGCGGCCTTCACGCACATGCAGGCCGGCATGCAGGTGGTGATCGAAGACTATATCGGCAAAACCTGGACTCGGGCGCTGCTCCTGATCCTCAACACGTTCGTTGCGTTGGCTGTCGCTGTCATAGCGCTGCACGCGATCCTCAAAGTTTCCAGCTGGGTGTGATTTGATGGCGGCTTATTCCTGGATCGACCACAATTACGATGTGGTGGTGGTCGGCGCTGGCGGTTCCGGCTTGCGTGCGGCGCTTGGCTGCGCTGAAGCGGGCCTGAAGACGGCTTGCATTTCCAAAGTCTTTCCGACGCGCTCGCACACCGTTGCGGCGCAAGGCGGCATTTCCGCGTCGCTCGGCAATATGGGCGAAGACGATTGGCGCTGGCACATGTACGACACCGTCAAGGGGTCGGACTGGCTCGGCGATCAAGACGCGATCGAATATCTCTGCCGCAACGCGCCCGCTGCCGTGTACGAGCTTGAACATTGGGGCGTGCCGTTTTCGCGCACCGCTGAAGGCAAGATCTATCAGCGCGCCTTCGGCGGGATGACCAAGAACTACGGCGAAGCGCCGATCCAGCGCACCTGCGCTGCTGCCGACCGCACCGGTCACGCTATTCTGCACACGCTCTATGGCCAGTCGCTGCGCCACCAGACCGAATTCTTCATCGAGTATTTCGCGCTCGATCTGATCATGGACGCTGACGGCGCCTGCCGCGGCGTCACCGCCTGGAAGCTCGACGACGGCACGCTGCATCGCTTCCGCGCCAAGATGGTGATCCTGGCCACCGGCGGTTATGGCCGCGCTTACTTCTCCGCCACCTCGGCGCACACCTGCACCGGCGACGGCGGCGGCATGGCCTTACGCGCCGGTTTGCCGTTGCAGGATATGGAGTTCGTGCAATTCCACCCGACCGGCATTTACGGTTCGGGCTGTCTGATTACCGAAGGCGTGCGCGGCGAGGGCGGCTATCTCACCAATTCAAACGGCGAGCGCTTCATGGAGCGCTATGCGCCGACCGTGAAGGATTTGGCGCCGCGCGACATGGTGAGCCGCGCCATGACCATCGAAATCCGCGAAGGCCGGGGCGTCGGGCCGAAGAAAGATCACATCTTCCTGCACCTCGATCACCTGGATCCGAAAATCATCGAAGCGCGTCTGCCGGGCATTTCCGAAAGCGCGCGGATTTTCGCAGGGGTCGACGTGACGCGTCAGCCGATCCCGGTTCTGCCGACCGTGCACTACAATATGGGCGGCATCCCCACGAACTATCACGGCGAAGTGCTGACGAAGGTTGGCGACAATCCCGA
>JBEVJO010000291.1:0-13431 GCA_040510175.1 Caulobacterales bacterium | reverse complement strand
TTGAAGCAAGCGCTCTCGCGCTGCGGACTAGTGCGGACGGCTGGCCTTAACCTCAATGGTGAGGTCTACCGCGTCTGCCACCCATTCGGCGCCCGGGTCCGAATTGGCGCCGATCTTATAGTCGAGGCGTTTGAGCGGAAGCTCGGCTTTCATTTCCGCTTTATCGCCGATTATCTTTAAGGTGAACGGCAGGATGATTGGCATCGTGACGCCATGCAGCGCCAGTTCGGCGTCTGCTTCGTATTTGTCGCCGCCGATGGCGCGGATTGCCTTGGTGGTGAATACCGCCTCCGGCATGTTCGCGGAATCAAACCAGTCCGCCTGCTTCAGCGTGGAGTCGTAATAGGCATCGCCGGTGGACGCGCTCGCCGTGTCGATGACGACTTTTACGCTGGCGGAGGCGACGTCGGCTGGGTTCAGCACGATCTGCGCGCGCCAAGTTTTGAACTCGCCCTCGAATTCATTGGCGGCGTGTTTGCCGTTGAATTTTACGTGACTTGATTTCGAATCGACGACCCAGGAATTGGGCGGCAAAACCTCTTGCGCTGGCGGCGTGGCGTTGATCTTCGTCGCGGACTTTCCACCCATCGCGCCAAGCCCTGCAGCCAGGAGCAGCAAGATGACAACGCTTCCCACGGCGATCTGTAGGCCTTGAGGTTTGGATTCCGGTCCATCGCTGTGACCGAACAGTCCGGGCGCCATGCGCACGAGATAATGTTTTTTGTCGATGAACTGGTGCTTCAGCGCGCCCCCGACGTGCAGCGCTAGCAACCCAAGAATGACCCAGGCGGCAAGCCCATGCGCTTCTTCGAGAAACTCGTGCGCGCCTTTTTTGCTAGCGGCCGCCATCTCGGCAAGTGGCGCGATATGCGGCCAGGGAATGACGCCGAAATACAAAGTCGGCACGCCGGTCGGTGACGCGGACACCATCATCCAGCCCAAAAAGGGCGTGCCGATCATGAAGACGTAAAACAGAATGTGCACCGCGCTGGAGAGCATACGCTCCCACCCGGCCATGCCGTCGGGCAGCGCCGGCGGCGGGTTCATGATCCGCCACAACAACCGCCCGATCGATAAAAGCAAGACGGTCAGGCCGATCGTCTTGTGCCCCTGATACAATGCAAACGCCGTGGTCTTGTCGATTTCCCGGCTATGCATCGTCCACGCAATGGGAAAGTTCAAAAGAATGAGGACCGCGATCGCCCAATGAAAGGCGATCGCGACGGCCGCATATCTTTTGACGTTGGCTTCCCCGTGCACGAATTTACTTCGCTGGCGCGGCGGCAGTCGGCGGCGCTTGCAGATATTCCGCTTCGATCAGGATTTGCACATCGTCGCCAACAAAGGGCGCGCCGGCAGTGAAGCCGAAGTCAGAGCGCTTGATTGTTCCCACCCCCGAAAAGCCGATTGCGCCAGCCTTCAACATTGGGTGCTCTTTCATGCCCCCATTGAACGTGGCGTCGATGGTGATCGGCTTGGTGACGCCGAGCATGGTGAGATCTCCTGTCACCTTCGCGGTTTTTTCGCCGGTGCGTTCAACACCCGTCGATTTGAAGGTGATTGTTGGAAATTTCTTCGCGTTCAGCATGGTTGGATCGGAAGAAATCTTGGCGTCAAAATCTTCCATTCCGCCCCAAGGGGCTTTTGTTTTCGCGTAAGGATAGTCTGTGCGGACGGACTTCGCATCGATCGTAACGTTGACCGAGTTTTTCGCCGGATCAGTCGGATCAAAATTGAGTTCCGAATCCCACTTCGTGAAGCGCGCCGTGTAATTCGACATGCCCATATGCATCACTTTCCAGGTGATGCTCGCATGCGTGTTGTCCAGCTTGTAAGCGCCGGCGGGCGCGTCAGTCGGGAGTGTTGCGGAGAGCGCTGGCTTTTCGGGCGCGGCCGGCGCGGCGGGCGGTTGGCTGCAGGCGCCGAGTGCGGCAAGGGCGACAAAGCCGAAAGCGAGTCTGCGCATAATGAAGCTCCCCAGATTTATGGACTGATAAGGCAGGTCTAGCGCCCGAACGGGCAAGGGTCCATGACCGCAGATCGGTTTGCCGTCGCGCGAGCGCAAGGGTTGGGTCGTAAGTTTCGGACAAATTTCGTTTTTATTTTAGCGCGTCATCAAAACTTTGTCGTTGGCTTCGCCCATGGATTGCCAGGTTGCGCTATCGCCGGGTTCGAAAGTGAGGACCTCTCGGCCCGCCCCATCCCGAAATGATAACTGGTCCCGGATCTGTTCAAACGTCACCGCCTTGTTCAATTTATCGGGCGCTAGGCAGGGCGATGTTTTGACGACAATTCCCGCCATTGGCGTTTCGCTGGCGGCATTAAGGTCGATGGTGCACAGGACATCGCCGTCCAGCGCGGTGATTTTCCAGCGTCCTTCGATCACCGCGCTTGGCTGTGAACGCGCGAAATCAGCAGAGTCTTGATTGACCAGGGAATAGGTTTCTTCGGCCGGCGTAATGGACAAATACAAGCCGTCTTCTTGCTGGCTCATCGTCAGCACAATTCGCCGCTCTTTGTCGGTCAGAGAAATATTGCCGTCGCCCTTGACGATCCAGCTCGTGACAGGAGCAAGGATGGGAAATTCGCGATCACAATCGGCGGCTTTTTCCAGCGCGAGCGCCCCCGTCAATTGCTTGGCGGAAAGGGTCAAACGGCAGACCGGATCGCCCTTAACGCCAGAAAAATCCCAGGGGCCGGCCACGTCCTTCACCGTTTGATCGACAAGGGAGGTGTCGGGCGCGGTGGAGGGGGCGGATGTGGTCGATGGCGGCGCCGCCGATTTCGCGGGGGCCGGCGCTTTGGCTTGTCCGCAGGCCGAAAGGGTCAAGGCCATCGCAAGCGGCAGAATGGAGGACATTCGTTCAAGGATTCGACGCATTACTCTAGTCTCCACCACTGCCGTCTGCGCGGGAGGCGCGTGGTCCCGCTGCGTCATAGAATAGGCGTTGAGTCTTTACGACGCGTAGTCCAAGCATGCACTCTACTTCGACAGTTTCCATTCGAGGATGCCATGGCCTATTCTGCGCCGATAAAGGATATTCGCTTTGCGCTCGAAGAAATCGCCGCGATCGACCTATTGAAAGCTGAAGGCGGCTTTGCAGACTTGACGGACGACCTGATCGTTTCGGTAATCGAAGAGGCGGGTAAATTTAGCTCGGATGTGTTGGGGCCGTTGAATACCGTAGGGGACAAAAACCCGGCGCGCGTCAGCGACGGAATTGTCACCCCACCGCCAGGGTTTAAGGACGCCTTCAAGCAATTTGCTGAAGGCGGCTGGATGGGCCTCGCGATGGACCCAGCCTATGGCGGCGCTGGTCTGCCGCATGCGCTGTCCGCTGCGGTCTACGAAATGGTCACCGGCGCGAATTTGGCGTTCAGCCTCGCGCCCCTTTTGTCCTCGGGTGCAATGGACGCCATTCATCTGCACGCGACCGAGGAACTGCGCCGTCTTTATCTGCCGCGGATGGTCTCTGGCGAATGGCTCGCGACGATGAACCTCACCGAACCGCAAGCGGGTTCAGATTTGGGCGCTTTGAAAACGCGCGCGGTCCCGCAACCTGACGGAAGCTATCGTCTGTTCGGCTCCAAGATTTTCATCACTTGGGGGGAGCACGATATGACCGATAACATCGTACATCTCGTTCTGGCGAAAACACCAGACGCGCCCGAAGGCTCGCGCGGCATTTCGTTGTTCTTGGCGACCAAATATCTGGTCAATCCCGACGGCTCGCTTGGCGCTCGCAACGATCTGAAATGCACGGGGATCGAACATAAGATGGGCATTCATGGCTCGCCCACCTGTTCCATGACCTATGGCGAAAAGGACGGCGCGGTGGCGTATCTTGTCGGCGCCGAAAACAAGGGCCTCGCTGCGATGTTCACTATGATGAACGCCGCACGTCTGATGGTTGGATTACAGGGCGTCGGCGTGGCGGAGCACGCGTATCAAAAAGCGCTGGCCTTTGCGCGTGAGCGCCGTCAGGGGCGGGCCGATGGAATAGATGGCGCGGCCGCCATCATCGAGCACCCGGACATTCGGCGCACGTTGTGGATGATGAAAAGCAAGATCGAGGCGGCACGCGCGGTTTGCTACATGACCGCATTGTCCTCGGACGAAGCAGCTGCCGCGGATGATGAAGAGGATCGCGCGTTCGCCAAGCGCCGCGAAGAATTTCTAACCCCCCTCGCCAAGTCCTGGAGCACCGATATAGGCGTGGAAGTCGCATCTGCAGGCGTGCAGATCCATGGCGGCATGGGCTTTGTCGAAGAAACCGGCGCGGCGCAATTTTATCGCGATGTGCGCATCACGCCGATTTACGAAGGCACCAATGGCATCCAGGCGCTGGACTTGCTGACCCGCAAGCTGACCTTGGCGGGCGGCTTGGCCTTCAAAGAGTTCCTGGATGACGTTCGTCAAACCGTCGAGGACTGTGAAACCTCCTCGAATGAAGACGTGGTTGAAATCGGTGCGCGCTTGCACACTGCGACGAACGTATTGGAAGAGGCGGGCGCTTGGCTGACGGCGGCTCTGACCAATGACCGTCAATCGGCTTTGTCGGGCGCAACGCCTTTTCAGACTTTGGCGGGTGAAGTTTGCGGCGGCTGGTGCCTCGCTATCGGCGCCGTGGCTGCGCAGCGGCTGTTGAAAGAAGGTGACGAGGATATTGAGTATCTGCGCGGCAAGATCGCCGGCGCGCGCTTTTTCGCACAGACCGTATTGCCGCTGGCCGCAGCGCGTCTCGATGACGTGAAGGTGGGCGCGGAGCGCGTGTTCGGCGCACCTGACGCTGCGCTGAGCAGCGTCTAGATGTTGCCTTAAGGCGCGAATTGCTCGGTCAGGATGCGTTCGTCGAGCGCCTTGCCGGGATCGAACAACATAGTGAGCGTGATGGATGTATCTTCGGAGATTTCAACCGAGGTGATGTCCCGCACTTCCTGGCTGTCGGCGACGGCGGCGACCGGCCGCAATTCGGGATCAATCACGTCGAAACGCACCACCTGATTGTGTCGCAACAGAGCGCCGCGCCACCGTCTTGGCCGGAAGGCGGAAATCGGCGTCAGCGCCAGAAGCTGCGCGCCCAGCGGAATAATCGGGCCGTGGGCGGATAGATTGTAGGCGCTCGAGCCGGCGGGTGTAGAGACCAGGCAGCCGTCGCAGGCCAGTTCGCTCAGCCGTTCGCGTCCATCAACAAACACTTTCAGCAACGCGGTTTGCGCTGTTTGCCGGAGAAGAGACACTTCATTGATTGCGCGCCGCTCGATGATTTTGCCGTTGGTGCAAGTTGCGCGCATATGCAGCGGGTGAATGTGGATCGGCGTCGCTTTGGTCAAACGCTCAAGCAATCGCTGTTCGGAATAGTCATTCAGGAGAAATCCGACCGTGCCACGGTTCATGCCGTACACGGGCAAGGCGTCTTTCATGCGGTCGCGCAGAACGTCCAGCATGTGGCCATCGCCGCCCAAGGCGACCACGATTTGCGCCTTTGCCGGGCCGCAATCGCCATAAAGCTCTCGCATGCGCGCCAAAGCCGTTTGCGCTTCCGGACGCTTGCCGGACGTAAAGGTGATCTTGCCGCTCAGCGCGTTCTTTGAGCCGCGTGGGCTCGGCGCTGAAACGTCAGCGGTCTTGGATCGCGTCTTGTTTGGCATGATACCGGTTGGGTTGGCGTTAAGGACGTAAGCGGCTTTATGCCAAACTATCATCGCGCAACGCTTAAGAAAAAGCCGCCAATTAGGGGATGCTACTCGCTGGGGCATTTCGGGTCGCCTGCGCAGTTGCGCATTTACGCCCAAAAAGCGAGTTTCGCTGATGGGGTGGGGCGATGGGAGAGCGCAAGGCGCGCCTGGGCGAAGCTGTCGGGGTGGCGTTAACATTTATGGCGGGCGCGCAGAGCGCACAGGCGGGCGCTTGGCCGAAGCAGCCCGGCGAAACCGAGGCGATCGCCTCGTTTGCGCTTAAATCCTATAATCACCGTGCCGAAAAAGAACTCGATCTCTATGTCGAGCATGGCGTTCGGCGCAGATGGACGGCGGTGGGCGGCGTGCGAGGCTGGAGCCGCGGCGACAATGACCGCACCTTTGCGCAGATCGGCTTGCGCCGGCAAATGAAGGCGCCGGCGCCATTCGTAATGGCCAGCGAGACTCGCTTAATTTCGGGCCGCGACTGGAACGAATGCGGCGGCTGGGGGCTGGAAAGCCGCTGGCTGGGCGGGGTTCGCAGCAAAATTCTAAATCGCGATGGCTTCCTGGATATCGAAGGCGCGGTTCGGACCTTTTCCGATGGCTGCATGGAGGTGCGTTTTGAAGGCAGCGCCGGAAGCGTACCGGAACGTGGTAAAGGCTTCCTGCTACAAGCCAATGCTGAAAAGATTTACGGCAATGTGGCCAGCAATAATCCCACTATGCGCGTGCAAGCGCAGGCCTCCGCCATCTACGGAATTACCAGCAAAACAAAGCTTCAGTTCGGCGCACGCGCTGGGTTCGAAGATTCCGTTTTGCGCGAGAAGGCGGTGATTGTAGGCATATGGCGTGAGTTTTAGTGCCGTTGAGCCTAAAATGCCGAGGTTCGGCGTTTCACATAAGTTTCATATCGCCTGATTATGAGGCGTCAGACTGCATTCGTGCGGTTCTAATACCAGATTTTAAAGGATTTATTTTAAGACTGAGCTTGTCCTTTCCGGCATGGGCCACCAATTCAACCATGATGTAAACTCCTTTACAAAAATGCTGTAAACGGATTTACAGAGCTGGCCCGTTTAAATCTCCGAACTGCGGGAGGGCTAGGTCCTTGAGGCGCCGCGGAGCGGAAAAAGAGAGTTCTATCATGTGGATGGCGACCGCTCGCCGCTATGGATTTGCCGCTGTTCTGGTTGTGGTGCTGGCGCTCATGGGGGCGACGGCGACCGTTAAGGCTGTCGGCAAGGCAATTAATCAGGACGACAAAAAGGGCGGCGAAGCCGCGCCCGTCAGCGTCGCTCAACCAAAGGCACGTAATTTCTACGACGTGGTTCAGGCGGTCGGTACGGCCGAAGCCAATGAATCCGTAACGCTCTCGAGCAAAGTCACCGATGTCGTTCGCGAGATTCCTTTCGAGAGCGGCAGCCGTGTCCAAAAGGGCGAGGTCCTGGTTCGGCTCGCCGCCGTAGAGGAGGCGGCAGATTTGGCGCAAACGCGCGCGGCGTATGTCGAAGCCGATCGCGCGTACAAACGTTACTTCGAACTTGCAAAGAAGGGATTCGCGCCGCGGGCCATGCTCGATCAGGCCGAGGCGACGCGAGACAAAGCACGCGCGGACGTCGACGCCAGCGCCGCCCGCCTCAGCGATCACGTGATCCGGGCGCCATTCTCGGGCGTGGTCGGTTTAAGAAAAGCTAGCCCCGGTCTTTTGGCGACGCCTGGCATGGAATTGGCGACCTTGGATGACACCACGCGCTTGAAGTTAGATTTCCAGGTGCCGGAGACGGCGTTTGCCCGCATCAAAATTGGCGACAAGTTTGATGCGCTTTCCGGCGCGTTTCCGGGCGAGACGTTTGAAGGCGAGATCGCGGAAATTGATACTCGCGTATCAACGGCCACGCGCAGCGTCATGGTGCGCGCGTATATTCCAAACAAGGACGGCCGGCTGAAGCCGGGCATGTTGATGAATGTGCGCCTGAGTTTGGGGGGGCGCGAAAACTTGGCGATTAGCGAGCAGGCGCTGGTCGAAAATATGGATTCGGTGAACGTCTTCGTCATCCGAGACGACGGCAAGGGCCCGGTCGCCATTCCGGTGACGGTCAACGTCGGCTATCGCGGCGAGGGCGTGGCGGAAATCACGCAAGGTCTGTCCGCTAATGACAATGTCGTCGTCGATGGTTTGAGTCGCGTTCGGCCAAAGGGCAAGGTGCTGGTGGTCGATACAAAGTCGGCCGCGATCGAGCCGCCTTTGAAGGGCCGGGCCGAATAAATGCTGATCTCGGATATCTCCGTCCGACGTCCAGTACTCGCCATCGTGGCGAGCCTTTTGATAATTGTCTTTGGCATTGTCGCCTTTACGCAATTGCCATTGCGCGAATTGCCGAACGTCGACCAGCCCGTGGTGACAATCCAGACCCTCTATCGCGGTGCATCCGCAGACATTATCGACACTCGCATCACCAAACCGATCGAAGATCAGCTGACGGGGATGGAGGGGCTCGATCTCATCCGGTCCCAAAACCGCGATGGGCGTTCGCAGATCACCGTCGAATTCAAACTCACGCGTAATATCGAAGACGCCGCCAATGACGTGCGCAATGCGGTCGCGCGCGCACAACGGCAATTGCCGGATGATGTCGATCCGCCGATCGTCAGCAAGGCGGACGCCGACGCCGACCCCGTTATGTGGCTATCGCTCACATCCACGACGTTAAACCGGCTTGAGCTGTCCGATTATGCCGATCGCATTTTGCTCGATCGTTTCTCCAACCTTGATGGCGTGGCCCAGGCGACTCTGCTCGGCGGCTGGGTGCCGTCGATGCGCATCTGGATCAACCCGGAAGCGCTGGCGGCGCGCGGCCTGACGATCAAAGACGTCAATGACGCGCTCGAACGCGAAAATGTAGACTTGCCTGCCGGCTACGTTGAATCCAGCCAACGCGACTACACGGTGCGCGTCGATCGCAATTATTCCACGCCGGAACAATTTGCGCGGCTCCCGATCGGGCGTGCGCAGACGGGCGAGGATGTTCGTCTGGGCGAAGTCGCAAAAATCGAACGCGCGCCGGACGAGCGCAGGCGTGTCGTGCGGTCCAACGGCGTGGACATGGTGTCGATCAATATATCGCGCCAATCGAACGCCAACGCGTTGGATCTTGCGAAGGCCGTGCGCGCGACCGTTAAAGAGCTTGAGCCGACGCTGCCGCAGGGCGTGCATCTGTCGATCATGTATGACGGCGCGGTCTTCGTGGATAAGGCGGTCGTTGAAGTTTACAAAACGCTCGCCGAGGCCGCGATCCTCGTCATCATCGTGATCTATCTGTTTTTGGGCACGATGCGCGCCGCGTTCGTTCCCGCCGCCGTTATCCCCGTCTGCCTTATCGGCGCCTTTGTGGTGCTGGCGCTGTTCGGCTTTTCGATCAATCTCCTGACATTGCTGGCGCTCGTTTTGTCTATTGGCTTGGTGGTCGACGATTCCATCGTCGTCCTGGAAAACGTGCAGCGGCGCGTGGACGAAGGCGAGCCACGATTGATCGCCGCCGAACGCGGCACCCGGCAGGTGGCGTTTGCCGTCATCGCCACTTCGCTGGTTCTGGTGACGGTCTTCATGCCGCTGCTTTTTGTCGGCGGGTATGTCGGAAAACTGTTTGTCGAATTGGCCACAACGGTGGCCAGCGTGGTGCTGATATCGGCCTTTTGTGCGCTCACTTTGAGCCCGATGATGTGCTCCAAATTGCTGCGCCAAGTAGAGCCGGGGTCTGGAAACCGGGTGGTGCGCTATGTCGATAAGATGTTCAACAAGGTCCGCGATTCTTACACGCGCTCACTGGATGCGGCGCTCGATCGCAAGGCGCTTGTGGTGGGCGGCTTCGTGGTAACCGTCCTCATGGGGGGCCTTATGCTGCGAGGTCTGCCCAGCGAATTGTTGCCGCAGGAGGATCGCGGTGGCTTGTTCCTGAATTTCACCGCGCCGGACGGAACAGGATTTGATGCGACCCTGAAGTCATTGGAAAAGACCGATCCGGTTTTCAAAGAACTGCGCGACAAAGGCGAGATTGATTTTGCGGTCTACGCGTTGCCAGGCAACAATGCACTTGGTGTGAACCGCTTCAACGCTGGCGTGGGACGCATTACGCTCACCGACTGGGACAAGCGGCATCGCTCGGCGGCGGAGATCGGCGACGATTTGAACAAGCGTTTCGCCGGCGCCACCGGTGGCACGTTCCGCTTCCGGCAGCAAGGCGCCTTGCCGAACACGGGCGGTGACGACGTTTCCATCACCTTGTCCGGAACCGAGTACGACAAGATTTATCCGATCGCCCAACGGGTTCTGGCGCGTGCCCAGGATTCCAAATTATTTGTGCGGCCTCGTCTGGATTACGAGCCCACAAGCCCGCGCGTTTTGGCGAAGATCGATCTGGAGCGCGCAGCCGCCATGGGCATTTCGGCGCAAACGATCGGCGAAACGCTCGAGACGCTGATGGGGTCGTCGCAATTGGGCACCTATGTCGATCGCGGCGAAGAATATGACGTCATTATCCAAGCCGACCGCGCGGAACGCTCCACCATCGGCGATATGAGCGGCATTAACGTTCGTTCCGACACCACGGGCCAGCTATCGCCGCTGGCCAACTTCGTGACATTTGAAAACACCGCCGGCGCTTCGACGCTGCCGCGATTGAACCGCTTGCGTGCCATTACTGTCGGCGCCGGTCTGCCGTCGGGCGTCTCGATCGGTGCTGGGCTGAAGCAATTGGAGACCATCGCCAAGGAAGAGATCGGCACGGCGCCGATCATGATCGACTATCAAGGCGCCTCGAAGCAGTTCAAGGATTCCTCCGGCGCCTTGTTGTTTACCTTCGGGTTTGCGCTGCTGATCGTGTACCTGACGCTGGCCGCGCAGTTTGAAAGCTTCGTGCATCCTGGCGTGATCATGCTCACGGCGCCGTTGGCTGTCGCTGGCGGCGCGTTTGGATTGTTCTTGTTCGACGGCACGCTGAATATCTACAGCCAGATCGGCTTCATCATTCTGATCGCACTTGCGGCCAAGAACGGCATTTTGATCGTCGAGTTCGCAAATCAGTTGCGCGACGAGGGAAAGTCCATCCGCGATTCCATCCGGGAAGCATCTGAATTGCGCTTGCGGCCCATTCTAATGACCAGCATCGCGACCATCGCGGGCGCCTTGCCTTTGATGCTCGGCCACGGGGCTGGGGGCGAAAGCCGCGCTGCGATCGGCATCGTGATCGTCTTTGGCGTCGGCCTCGCGACAATGTTAACGCTGCTGGTCGTGCCCGTGGTCTACGACTTTGTGGCGCGCTACACGAAATCGCCGGAGACCGTCCGCCGCGAGATCGAGGAATTCGAGGCGCAAGAAGAGCAGCAACGTCGCGCGGCTGAATAATTAAAGACGGCGATAAGTCGCCACTCTGGTGAGGAACGCGACGTTGTGTCGTTCAGCGATGAAGCCTGCCTCCGCAAACAATGCATCCAGATCCGTGCGTTGATACGAGCGATAATATGGCTCGTGGAACAGATCAGGAAATCGCTCAATGGAGCGTGCGAACACTGGCGCATCATCGGTTTGCACTGAATCCGCGAAAACGAAAAGCCCGCCAGGTTTGGTGATCCGGTACAGTTCCGCAGCGGCCTGCTTTCTCACGGCGGGCGGCAACTCGTGAAACAGATAGACGCTACCGGCGATATCGAAATGAGCGTCGGGGAAGGGCGTCGCGGTGATATCCGCTGTGCAGACGTCCGCACGCGGCCAGGGCTTTGCCGCTTCACGGGCGGCGGCGGTATAGGCCGGCGAAAGGTCGAAGGCCCTTGCATTTAACCGGGGAAAGGCATCCAGAGTCTGCGCCAGAAAGCGCCCTGAGCCGCAAGCGGCGTCGACATATTTGATCTTCCGTTGATCCTTGCCGCGCAATTCACGCCCGATCTCTGCGAGTGCCGCGCGGCGCATGGCGTCGGCGGCGCCGGTGAACAACACCTCGACTTGGGTGTCGTAGAGACGCGCGCTGTCTTCGGTCAGCCAACCGCCGCTCTGATAATGAAAATTCTGCGCGTAATAGGCAGGCAAGTCATCGGCGGGGATGCCTTCCGGCAAGTCCCGTCCTGCGCGTTTTCGGCGGCGCGCATCGACCTGCGACAGGTCGGTCAGAAAGCGACGCGAGGAATCCAGCGCTCGTGTAAGTTTGCGCACGTCCAGGTCGCGCGGCGCGGGATAAAGGCCTTCTTCGATGTTGCGAAGGTCCTGCGCGAACACATCCAGAAAAGCGCGCCGCGCCTCTTTCGGGTCGTATTTGGTTTCGGGAATAACGCGCTTTGGCGGTTCAGTTCCGGGAACGCCAGCTTCGGCGACTTTTTTAGACAGCGTGTAATGCGCCATGTACCAAGCGACGCGCACGCTTTGCTCGGCGGCGTATCGCGCCCTCGAAAGCAGGTGCTTGGCTTCCGCCATCCCGATCTCCCGCAAATCAGCGGCGCAACACCGCTACGGCTTCAATATGGGGCGACCAACGAAATTGGTCGAGCCCGCGCACCAGCTCCAATTTGTAGCCGCCGCCAATCAACGTCGCCACATCGCGGGCGAACGTCTCCGTGTCGCAGGCGACCATCACCACCGTTTTGACTTTGGATTGCGCCAGATTGCGCGCTTGCTCCCGCGCCCCGGCGCGTGGGGGGTCAAGCACCACCGCGTTGAACGGCTCCAGTTCCTTTGGTCCAAGTGGATTGAGGTGGAGATCACGCTTTGCAATCGTGATGGGTTTGAGGCCGGACGTATGGCGGGCGGCGGCGCTCAAGGCATCCAACATTGCGCCGCCATGTTCCACCGCATGTACGCTGGCCTTTTGCGCCAAACGCAAGGCGAAAGGGCCGCAGCCGCTGAACAGATCTGCGACCTTTTTGGACTCACCGACGCCTTTCAAGACCAAATCCGCAAGCGCCTGTTCTCCTGCTGTCGTCGGCTGCAAGAAAGCGCCGGGTGGCGGGGCCACAACTGCAGAGCCCATCTTGACGCGCGGCGCGCGCATCGTGGCAATGGGCTCGCCGCCGACCGATAAACGCGCGAAATCTAAATCGCCAGTTAGCCGCGCTAACTGCGCTCGCAAGTCGCCGCTCAGGGATTTTGCGCCGCCGGTATAGCCGGCGACATCGATATCCACGCCCGCATCGGTCAGCGTGGCCAACAGCCGCGCCGACGGACCTTTGTGCAGAAACGCCGCCGCCAGTTTGCGGATGTCCGCCGCCTTCGCCCACAAATCTGGTTCTAGCACCAGACATTCATCGAGACCGACGATCGTGTGCGAAGCGCGCTCCGAGAATCCCAGCACAAACGGGTCGCCGGGTTTCGCGGGGCGTCGTGCATTGAATGTCGCCCGGCGCCGGCCGGCGCCATGCGCATCGATCAATGGCGGCAGGTCTATCTCAATGCGCTGTTGCCAGAGGGCCGCCTGCAATGCGGCGCGCTTTTCCTCATGTGTCTGCGCAAGGGGGCGACCCTGGCTGACGCAACCGCCGCAACGGCCGAAATGAACGCACAGGCGTTCGCTCATGTGTTTAAGCGCCGAATTGACGGCGGTCGTTCTTCATCATGATGGGGTCCGCCAACGCTGGGAATTCTTCGTCTGTTATGCCGAAGGCGCGTTGGCAGAGATGAACGAAGGCGGCTTCGTTGGCGTCGGCGTGACCATCGGCGAGCGCCATGTCGACCAGGTTCAGCAACACGGTCAGGCGCTGATCTGCATT
>JBEVJO010000290.1:0-3224 GCA_040510175.1 Caulobacterales bacterium | reverse complement strand
GGTCCGGCTCGATCTTGGCCGTGATGGCGTGCAGATCGACCACGCAATAGAGGCACTCATAGCTCGATTGCAGCGCTACGAAATTCTTCAAGGCGCCCAGATAATTGCCGAGATGCAGGCCATTGGTCGGCTGTACGCCGGAAAAGACGCGCTGCGGCCCGCTATATTTGAAGCCGGCTTCGGAAGGGGATACAGTCATAACAGGCTCTTTCGGACAGGGATCTCAGCGGTCTGAAACCGCTTAAAGGCCCGCGCATCACGAGCGGGCAATCGGCGCGCTAGACGCGGCGCCATCGGCCGGAGAGAACCACCGTCAGAGTCAAAAGAGGCCGAACCAGTTTCATGCCCCGCCTCTATCAAGCAACGGGGTCGTTCGGCAAGCTCTCCCCGCCCCGTTCGCGCCGGAGGCTTGCTTTCAACTCTGACAGCGTCACCGCTTTAAAGGCCAAAGCCAGCAAAGCGTAAAGCGCAGCCCCCGCCGCCGGCACAAAGATCGCCACCAACACCTTCGACGACAACAAAACCTTGATCAAAAATTCGCGCTGGATCGCCAAAGCAGCGACAATCGCCCCTGTTACGACAACAGCAAGCACAACACGCGTTAGCCGGTCTCGCAATTGCGCCGACACCGACCAAACACCGGTCTGCTTTAAGCGCCGATACAAAAGAAACACGTTGATCCAGGCGGCGATCGACGTCGCGATCGCCAAGCCGACAAAGCCGGGCTTGCCCATCGCCTGGAAGGTGAAGAACAAGGCGGCGCCCAAAACTGCATTCACGCCAACAGAAATCAGCGCGTAATTCATCGGGCGGCGCATATCTTCACGCGCGAAAAAGGCAGGGGCCAGAACTTTGGCGAGAACGAAAGCCGGCACGCCCCAGGCGAACTGACGCAGAGCTGCGGCTGTCATTTGCGCATTCTCGTGCGTAAAGTGGCCGCGCACAAAAAACCCGTAAATCAGCAGGTACGGAATGATGATCAGCGCCATGGCGGCAGGCAGAGTCAACGCCATGGACAATGTGATCGCTTCGTCCATCGCATTCTTGCCGGCGTAAGCGTCGTCAGCTCGCACAGCGCGCGCCAGACGCGGCAGCAGCGCCAAACCAACCGCGACGCCAACCAAGCCCAACGGCAATTGATACAAACGGTCAGCGTTATAAAGATAGGTCGAAGCGCCTACTTCCAGAGACGACAGCGTTTGACTGATCATGATGTTGATCTGCGTGGCGCCGCCGGCAATGGCGCCGGGGATCGCCAAAGCCACGATTTTTTTGACGTCTGGCGTCAAACGCGGCGGCGTAAACCGCAAGTGTAACCCGGCGCGGCGGGCGCCATACCAAAGCAGCCCAGCCTGCAAAACGCCTGCAACGGAAATCGCTGTCGCGCCGGCGAAGGCCGCAACATGCGAATCCATCAAAGGCCAATGCACTTTGCGCTGTAGGATGAATTCCAGCGCGGCGATGACGATGCGCGCCGTATCGACGTGATAAAGCGGCCAGAGCGTCACCAAGAGACACAGATTGAGCAGCGTCGGTGCGAACGCCGCCAAGGCGAAACGGCCCACCGCGTTCAATACGCCCGAGAACAACGCCGCCAGCGTCATGCATACCAGATACGGCATAGTGATCTGGGTCAGCAGCACCGCCATGCGGAAGGTTTCAGGCTGATCGCGATATCCGGTAAAGATCACGGCCATGATCCAGGGCATGCAGACTTCCGCCAGCACCGTCAGCACCACCGTCACCGCCAGGATGAAAGACAGCGCTTCCGACGCCAGTCTGTCCGCCTCCTTGGAATCGCCAGACGCCGTCGCTTTGGCGTAAAGCGGTACGAACGCCTGCGAGAACGCGCCTTCGGCGAACAGGCGGCGGAACAGGTTTGGAAAACGTTGGGCCGCCACGAAAGCGTCCGAGATCGGACCTACCCCCATCACCGCCGAAATCGCGACGTCCCGGGCAAAGCCCAGAAGGCGGCTGAAAGCCGTGAGCGTGGTCTGGACCAGGGTGTTGCGCAAGAGGCTCATGCGCGCGGAGCAAGACCAAGGTTCGGGGCGCCCGTCAATTGCGTTGCGCGGTTAGCCTTCCCCCGTAGACGCGGCATCAGCGCGCAGCCGAAGCTGGAGCGCGCGCCAGCAGCCGGCGTGCTGGGGTCATTGGCGCGGTCGGCTCGTGGGCCCGCAGCGCTTCGGCGAGTTCTTTTTTGATCCGCGCCAACGCCTCCAGATCTTCGATTTTCCCGCCCTCCGGGCCATGCACATAGAAGGCGTCAACCGCGCGTTCGCCGACGGATTCAACATGGGCCGAACTGACGACGCATTGATTGTTCGCCAGCACCCGCGCCAAATCCCGCAACAGACCGGTGCGGTCGCGGCCAGACACTTCCAGCACCGTGCAATCGGTGGCGGCGCTATTGTCCACCACGACGAATGGTTCAATGGCGAAAGCCGACGGTTTGCGCAGCGGCGGCGCTTCGCGCGCCAGCGTTTGAGCATCACCCGCCGCGGCCAATTCGATGGACCGCAAAAGTCGATTCAACCGGTGTGGGTCGTCCGCGCCCAAAGCGTGGCCGCGCAAATCTTGAACAGAAAAGACGTCAAACGCCTCGCCGGCTTTGGACGTATAAATCCTTGCGTCGACGACCGACGCGCCTTCCGCCGCCAGCGCACCGGTAATAGCCACGAACAACCCTTCGCGGTCCGGCGCCCTGACCAGAACGTCGGTGACGCCGCGCGCAGGATCAGGCAGAGCAGCCGCGAAAATCTTTTCGTCCTGGCGCGCGTTCAGTTCTTGCGCGTGCCACAAGTGCGCACGGGTGTCGAAGGCCAGCCAATAAGCGTCTTCCATCGCCTGCAGCCAAGCTTGCAACGCGCCGCTGGAGGCCGGTGGGAACGCAGCCTCGACGGCGGCGCGGCCTTCCATGGCGCGTTCCTTCAGGCGGCTTTGCACAGCCGCTTCCGCGGCGCGACCGCCACGAAACGCAGCTTCTGTAAGACGGAACAAATCACGCAAAAGCTGCGCTTTCCAGGAGTTCCAAACGCCCTCGCCCACTGCGCGGATGTCGGCGATGGTCAGCACCAAAAGCAACCGCAACTTTTCCGGCGTCCGCACCAATTCGGCGAAGTCCGTCACAGTGCGCGGATCTGACAAGTCACGCTTCTGCGCGGTGTCGCTCATCGCCAGATGGTGCCGCACCAGCCATGCCGTGAGGTCAATTTCCTCTTTCG